>JANPKX010000674.1:0-10219 GCA_031426235.1 Alphaproteobacteria bacterium
GTTGAAGGCTTCGGCCATGGATCCACTCCTAGCGCGACGGCCGGGCGGCCAGAAGTCCCGCCTCGCGAGATTCGCCGTCGCCCGCAGGTTGAGGCGGCGTGCGTGCGCGGCGATTCCATGCTTAACTCGACGCTCCGTTGAAGACGGGAGTCCTGGCAGAATGGTCGCCGCTCCGGCGCACAACAAGACCCGCGTGGCTGCCCGGCTGGCGAACGCCTTCATACTCGACCTCGCGAAGCTTGGCGGGTTTGGACGCGATGTCATCGACGGCCTGCTGCTGATGGCGATCAGCCAGGCCAACGTGGCTCCGATCACCCGAACCCCCGCGTTGCAGCGGGCCTATGCGACCTTGGATCAGCCGCCGCCCGACCATCTTCGCCGCCCGGTGAGCATCAGCGCGATCGCCAACTCACTCCGGATCCCGTTTGAGACCGCGCGGCGGCGGATCACGTCGCTGATCGATCTGGGCATCGTGCGCGCCCTGCCAAAGGGCGTCGTCGTGCCTCAGGGCTCCGTCGATTCGCCCTTCTACCGGATGGGTGCGACGGCCAACTACGCCCTGGTCCGCGATCTCTACTTTCGGCTCCGGGCGATCGGGTTTCTGGACGAGCTGCCACGCCCCAACGGACCGGGCTTCGACCCGGACAATCCGCCGATCCGGCTGGTGATGCGGCTTTCCTCGGACTACCTGCTGCGGCTGGCTGAGCCCCTCAGCCGCTACATTGGCGACCTGGTCAGCGCGCTGGTCCTGATGGAGACGATCCACGCCAACACCGAGCACCTGCCCGACAGCGAAGGGGGCGCCGATGACCTCGAGTGGTCGGCCGACGGCTTCGTCGACGACGCCCTACGGGGCCCCGTTCGTGCGGCAGTGCTTTCCCAGCGTCTGGGCATACCGCCGGAAACCGTGCGCCGCCATCTGAACCGGATGGTGACAGCAGGCGTCTGCGTGCGAACCAAGGCCGGATTTCTGGTTCCCAGCCGGCTCCTCGCCCACAATGGCTACGTCCGGTACATGATGGACAATCAGTCGCACCTGTACCGATTGTTCTACGGATTGGCAGATTTAGGGGTCGTGTCCGAGTGGGAACGCGAAATCTTGCGTCTTCGTGGCGCGGCTTGATCGAAACCGGCGCCGGCGGCGCCCCAAAATGGGTAGGCGCGGGTTTTCAATGTGCGCGCTCGTGCCTCAACCTGCACGCGTACCTGGGGCAGGTACGTAGCGGAGCCGCCGCCTTCGGGGAGGTCGGGGGTCCCGCATCTTCAGAGACGGGGGCTATGACAGCATCTTTGGAAGGGACTCTCGAGGGTCCGCTTGTTTCGACGGGCGAAGCCGGCCGCGGCGACGGGCCGCATCCGGTGGACCGTCACGTTGGCGTCCGCATCCGTATGCGCCGCAAGGAGGTCGGGGTGAGCCAGGAACGGCTGGCTGATTCGCTCGGGATCACGTTCCAGCAAGTGCAGAAGTACGAGCGGGGCGCGAACCGCGTCAGCGCCTCGAAACTCTGGGAGATCGCCTCGGCGCTAAGGACGCCCGTCGCCTACTTCTATGACGGCCTGGGTGACCGGGAAGCGGAGGCCGCGCAGCGCGACGCCGCGCAGGAGTTCATGATGTCGACCGAGGGCATGGAGCTCATGGCCAACTTCCCGCGGATCAGCGAGCCAGCGATCCGCCGAAAGATCGTCGAGCTGGTCCGCGTGGTGGCTGACGAGATCTGATACGCCGCAAGTGCGGGTGCGTCGGAGTCGGAATGGTGCGATGGCGGCCGTCCTTGGGTCATGCTCACTTTCCGGAGACCGCCGATGAACCGCTCCCTCAGGCTAATTCCGCGTGTAGGCCTTGCACTGGCCGTGGGCGCCATGACCGCATGCGCCCCGCCTGCCGCCCAGGCCCCCGCCAGCGGGGCCCCGACGCCGGTGCCGGCGCCGGCGGTGGCCTCCGACGCGCCGGCGGGCGAGTATGTCATGGACTTGAGCCACACCAGCCTGACCCTGCGGGTGTCTCACCTGGGCCTGTCGAACTACACCGCCCGCTTCACGCGGCTGGACGGCAAGCTGGCGTTCGATCCGGCCAACCCGGCCGGCCAGTCCGTCACCGCGACGATCGACGCCGCCTCTCTGCAGACCAACTTTCCCGACCCTGCCAAGCTGGACTTCGACGCCCAGCTCGGCCGCGAATTCCTGGACGTCGCGCGGCATCCGACGATCACCTTCGTCTCCACCCGCGTCGAACCGACCGGCCCGCGCACGGCCAGGGTGACGGGGGACCTGACCCTGCACGGTGTGACCAAGCCGGTGGCGCTGGAGGCGACCTTCAACGGGGGCTACAAGGCCGGGAGCATGGATCCGTCTGGCGCCCGCGTCGGCTTCTCCGCCAAAGGCAGCTTCAAGCGCTCCGACTTCGGCATTGCCTATGGTCTGCCCGCGCCCGGCACGACCATGGGCGTGGGCGACCCGATCGAGGTCGTGATCGAGGCCGAGTTTACTCGGAAGTAGCCGCGGCCAGCTTGCGCAGCGTTTCCGTGTGACTGGCGCGGCTGATGCCGTAGCCCAGCAGCAGCAACGTTGCGGCGCCATAGAGCACGATCTGGGTCGGAACATAGATCACCCCGAGATGGCGGATGATCTCCGGATCGATGGCGCCCGGCTTCACGCCCCTGGGAAAGGCGATCGCCGCGATGATCAGGCCTGATGCGAAGATGCCAAACCCGGTGGTCGCCTTGCCCGCAAAGGCGATTGCGGCAAAGAACACGCCCTCTTGGCGCCGGCCTGTCTTGAGCTCGGAATCTTCCACCACATCCGCGATCATCGACGAGAAAAGGATGTTCGCGACGATCCCCAGACCGACCGAAAGCATGTTTGTGACGAAGATCGTGCCGAAGATCGCCGGCGAGTCGTTGGCGGGAAAAGCGCCGATCAGCCGTAGCGCGATCGGTCCGATGGAGAACGCCAGGCCCAGCGGCAGCAGCACCATGGCCACGGTGCGTTTCTCGAACCGCTGCGCCAGCCGGGGCGCCACGAGGAAGGCCAGGATCGCGGCCGTCAGGCTCGAAAGGCTGAACAGGGCGATCTCCTGGGCCGCAAACTCCCAGTAGTAGGTCGTGAAGTAGAGATTTATCGCAAAGCCCAGGCCGATTCCTGCGTAGAGGAAGAAAGCCGACGCCAGGATCATCAGGAAGTTGCGGTTGGCCATCGCCCCGGCCATCTCGCGCGTCAGTCGCCCCAACGTGACCCGCGCCTGCGGCGGATCCCGAAGGTACGCGATCTGGCGATGGGTGCCTATCGACGTCACCAGAATGGCGAACAGCATCAGGCCCGCGGCGAAGAGGCCGTAGGCGGCGTAGCCTGCCGGGTTCAACTGGCCCACGGGATACGCCGCCGTCGGCGTCAGGAAGACAAACAGCGCCAGGGCATACATCGCCAGGCCCCCCGCCCACCCGAACAGGTAGCGGTAGCTGAGCAGCCGGGTGCGCTCGTCGTATTCCGTGGTGAGCTCGGCGGCGAGAGCGGCCGACGGGATCTCGTAACAGCTGATGAAGCTGCGGATCAGCACGGCGACAGCCACCAGGTAGGCCACCTGGCCGCCCTGGCTCCAGCCGGTCGGCGGGTTCCAGATCAGCACATAGCTCACCGCCACCGGTATCGCCGCGCCGTACATCCAGGGGTGCCTTCGCCCCCATCGTGAACGCGTGTTGTCCGAGAGCTGTCCGACAATGGGATCGATGAAGGCATCGATCACCAGCGCCAGCATGATCGCGAAACCAACGGTCTCGGCCGGCAGACCGATCACCTGGGCGTAGAAGAACGCCAGAAAGTACGAGAACCCGTTGTCCTTCACCCCAAAGGCCACGGACCCGAAGCCATAGAAGAAGCGGGTCGAGAACCCCAGGCGACGCGCGCCGGCATGCCCCGTCGTTTCGGCAGCCAAAATCAATCCTCCCGCGTCGCAGCCTGGTGGCCGTCTTAGGGCGGTTCACGGTGGGGCTCGCGACCTCTGCCGTCAATCCGGTGCGTTGTGGACGGTTGTGGCCGCAGCCCGGGCGCGCTTAGCTGCGAGCGTGCTGGAGGCGCTGCGATGCTGCTTGAGGGTCTGAAGGTCGTGGAGATGTCCACCTGGGTCGCCGGACCCAGCGCCGCGGCCGTGATGGCCGACTGGGGCGCCGACGTCGTCAAGGTGGAGAGCCCGCTCGGCGACGCTACCCGGGTCTTCCAGCCCGACACCGCGGAGAGCCCCGGAAATCCGATCTTCACCAACGAGAACCGCGGCAAGAAGGGGGTCATGCTGGACATCTCGCGACCGGAGGGCCGCCAGGCGCTGAAGGCCCTCCTGGCCGGCGCGGACGTCTTCGTCACCAATGTGCGGCCGGGCTCGATGAAGCGTGCGGGGCTGGACTACGAGGCGCTGAAGGCAGACTGCCCGCGCCTGATCTACGCGGCGGTGACCGGGTACGGGCTGGTCGGTCCAGAAGCGGACAAGCCGGCCTTCGACATCACGGCCTTCTGGACCCGCAGCGGCGTCGCGCGGGCCATGATCCCGACCGACCAGGAGCCCTTTCCCTCGCGCCCAGGGTTCGGCGATCACGTGACCGCCCTGGCCACCGTCTCCGGCGTGCTGGCCGCCTTGCATGAGCGGCACGCCACGGGCCGCGGCCGACTGGTGGAGACCAGCCTGATCCGTGCGGGCGCCTACGCGATCAGTTGGGACCTGGCGATGCAGCTGCGGTACGGCCAGGTCGTTACCGCCCAGCCCCGCAACGATCGGCCGGTGGGCATTTCAGGCTTCTTCCGCACCGCGGACGACCGTTGGGTCTGCGTGCTGCCGCGCGCCATCGACTGCTTCACCAAGATGATGATCGCCATCGATCGGCCCGAGATCCTGGCCGAGCCCCGTTTTGAGCCGCCGGTCACCGATCTGGAGGTCACGCGCGAAATCCGGGCGATGTGCGACGCGGCCTTCGGCAACATGACCCTGGCTGAGGCGGGCGGGCGGCTGGAAGCGGTCGATCTGGCCTGGGCGCCGCTGGGGACCTTGGAGGAATTGGCCGCCTCGGAGATGGCGGAGGCCGCGGGTTGTTTCATCGAGGTGGAGGACGGCTGGGGCGGGAGCTTCCGCGCGCCCGCCGCGCCCGTGCGCTTTCCCGAAGGCGCGCCGGCCGTGGGCCGGGCGGCCCCGAAGCTCGGCGAGCACACGCGCGAGGTCCTGGAAGCGGCCGGACTGACCGCGGAAGAGATTGCGGCGGTGATGTAGCGGGAGACCAACGGATCAGAGCGTGATGCGATAGCGCAGCTTGGTCCCGGCGTGTTTGTCGCCTTCAATGAGGAAGCTGCCGATGAGGACGCCGCCGTTGACAGTGATCGTCTTCTGCGAGGCGATGTTGTCGGCGTCGGTCGTCAGCTCGACGTAGGTGAGCCCCTCGCGCCTCGCCGCCGGCAGCATCTGGCCCAGCGCCTTCGTCGCATAGCCGCATCCCCGCCGCCAGGGCACGACGGCGTAGCCCATATGGCCATAGACGTAGTCCGGGAGCGCCGACGTTCCTGGCTGCCAGCGGAACCCGACCGATCCGCAGAACCCGTTGTCCCAGATCCACCGGAGGTAGCCGGGGAGCCTGGGCTTGAAGGAGCCGTCACCCTGCTGGATCGGCCCCCCAGCGGCTTCACGATCGTCCAGGCTGGCGACGAACCCGCCGGGGTCATGAGCAATCCAAGCCAACTGCTCACGCGCGGCATCCAGCCCCCGGATGTTATCCGGCGACCAGCCGCGTTCCAGGGCGTCAGCGTACTCCGGGAGGTCTTCCAGCGATGGCTTTCGGAGTTCCACGCTTGCGCCTAACGCCACCTATCGCGATGAGCCACCCAGACGAGGCCGTGCCAGCTCGTATCGCCATAGCCCGCCGTGAAGTCCCGGTGGGCCTCTCGGACCAGACCCAGCCGATCCATCACCGCTTGAGACCGGACATTGTCGGCGGCGGTGTAAGCCACGACCTCCGTCCATCCATTTCGCACGAACCCGTCGAGCAGGACAGCCCGGGCGGCCTCGCTGGCATAGCCATGCCCCCACGCGGATCGAACCAGCCGCCAGCCGATCTCGACGCCCGGCGCGGCGGGATGGTCCGTCCCGATCGGCATCACGCCGACGTAGCCCAGGAACTCGCCGCCCAGGTCCTCCAGAAGCCAGCGACCAAAGCCATGGGCGTCATATGCGGCGCGATAGCGATCCAGCTTGGCGTCGCTCTCGGCCCGGTCGAGCGGACCGCCGTAGTCGGCCATGACCTCGCTGTCGGCGTGCATATGAGCCAGGGCGTCACGGTCCTGTTCGCACCACGGGCGGAGCCGCGTGCGCGCCGTCTGGATCGCCATCCGCTCCCCTCACCCCATCTTGAAGGCGCAGAGCTTGTTGCCGTCCAGGTCACGGAAATATGCGCCATAGAAGCCGCCGCCACGGTCGCCGGGCGGGCCCTCGCACGCTCCCCCGGCCGCCAGGGCCGCGGCGTGAACGGCGTCGATCACGGCCGGACTCTCGGCTTGTAGCGCCACCATCACCCCGTTGCCCACGGTCGCCGCGGCGCCGTTGTGCGGTAGGGTCAGCCCCAGCATCGCGCCGCGGCCAGGGTTTCCGTAATAGACCGAGCGCTCGTAGACCAGGGTCTGGCGCCCGCCCAGCGGGGCGAGCACCGCGTCATAGAACCCCTTGGCGCGTTCCAGGTCGTTCACGCCGATCGTGGTGTAGCCGATCATGGCTCAACCCATGTTGAAGACGCAGACCTTGTTGCCGTCCGGGTCGCGGAGGTAGGCGCCGTAGAAGGTCGGCATCCGCTGCCCCGGGGGGCCGTCGCAGGTCCCGCCGGCGGCGACCCCGGCCGCGTGGGCGGCGTCGACCTGTTCCTTGGTCGCGGCAGGCAGGCCGAACATCGAGCCATTGCCGACGGTGGCGGGCTGTTCGTCATAGGGCTTGCTGACAGCCAGCATTCCGGGCGTTTCCTTGCTGCCATAGAACTGCATCCGCTCGCCGTTCGCGAAGGTGCGGCGGCCGCCCAGGGGCGCCAACAGGGCGTCATAGAACCTGGTGGCGCGTTCCAGGTCGTTGGTGCCGATCGTGGCGTAGCTGATCATATGCGGTCCTCCCGTGATGCGGGTAGCCTTAGCGGATGACCTGCACGTAAGCGCAAGGGTGACGTCAGCCAGCTCTTGGGTTCACTATCGGGCAAAACAGGGAGAGCGGGATGAAGCGGGCGCTTTTGGGCGGAGTTATGCTTACGGCGGTGATCGCCGGAACGGCCGGCGCGGAGGTCTCGGGGGCCGTGCGGCACGAGGCACGTGCGCTGAAAGGCCTCAATCAGCCGGCTGAACTCATCGTGGATCGCTGGGGCATTCCGCACATCTACGCGGCCAGCGCGCGCGATGCGTTCTTCCTGCAGGGCTACAACGCGGCGCGGGACCGGCTCTGGCAGATCGACCTGTGGCGCAAACGGGGACTGGGACGACTGTCCGCCAGCCTGGGGCCGGCCTATGTGGCGCAGGATCGCGCCGCGCGCCTGTTCCTCTACCGCGGCGACATGGCCGCCGAATGGGCCGCCTATGATCCGGGCGGCCGGGAGGCGGTGGAGGCCTTCGCCGCGGGCGTCAACGCCTATGTGGCCGAGGTGCGGGCCGGCAAGCGCCCCCTGCCCGTCGAGTTCGGCCTGACCGACAGCCGGCCTGAGGACTGGGCGCCCGAGGACATCCTGCGCATCCGCAGCCACGCCCTGGTCTCTAACGTGACCTCCGAGGTCGCCCGCGCGCGCGTGGTCTGCGCCGGCGGCGTCGAGGCCGATGCGTTGCGCCGTAAGCTGGAGCCGGCGCACAGGCTTGTCGTGCCCAAGGGACTGAACCCCTGCGACGTGCCCGAGGGCGTTCTGGACGACTACGTCCGCGCCACCGATCCGGTGAGCTTCAGCCCGCTGGCGCCTAAGGCCCTGGCCCAGGTGATCGAGGAGCGCCACGCGGAAGGCTCCAACAACTGGACCATCGCAGGCTCGCGCACGGCCACGGGCCGGCCGATCCTGGCCAACGATCCGCACCGGCCAGTCGGCGCGCCGTCCCTCCGCTACATCGCCCACCTGGAAGCTCCGGGCCTGTCGATCATCGGCGCGGGCGAGCCTGCTCTTCCCGGCGTCTCGTTCGGCCACAACGGCGCGACGGCGTTTGGCATCACCATCTTCTACATCGATCAGGAGGACCTCTACGTCTACGAGACCCGCGGATCGTCCTATCGCTACAAGGGCGGCTGGGAACCAATGACCACCATCCGGGAGACCATCCCGGTCAAGGGCGAAGCCCCGCGCGAGGTGGAACTCCGCTTCACCCGCCATGGCCCGGTGGTGTTCGAAGAGGCGGGCAAAGGTCGCGCCTTCGCCCTCCGAACCATCTGGAATGAGCCCGGGCTGGCCGGCTATTTCGGCTCGTCCCGGATGTGGCGGGCCAAGGGCTGGGAGGATTTCCAGACGGCTCGCGACAAGTGGGGGGCCCCGCCGCTGAACCTGGTCTACGCCGACACGAAGGGCGAAATCGGCTGGGCCGCCGCCGGCCGTACGCCCGTGCGCCCGAACTGGGACGGCCTGTTCCCGGTACCGGGCGATGGCCGCTACGAGTGGAAAGGCTTCGTCTCCGACGGCGGGCTGCCGGTCAGCCGCAACCCGGCCAAGGGCTTCTTCGCCACCGCCAACGCCATGAACATCCCGTCCGGGCCGGAGTACCCCCGGGAGGCCCGGAAACTGGGCTACGAGTGGGCCGATCCGACGCGGTCAGACCGCATCCACGAGGTTCTCGCGACCCAGCCGAAGGCAACGCTCGCCGACTCCATGGCGCTGCAGACAGATCCGACCAGCGCGCAGTCCCGTAGGGGTATCGCCCTCCTGAAGGGCGTCACGTCGCCTGATCCGGACGTGGCCCGCGCCCTTGCGCTGCTGGGCGCGTGGGACAGCCACGAGGGGACCGACAGCGTCGCGGCGACGATCTATGAGGTCTGGGCCAACAAGCACCTTCCGCGCGCCACGGTCGCGTCCGCCGCGCCCCCAGCCGCGCGCGCCGTCATTACGCCGACAGGACCAGACCCGGTGTTGGCCTGGCATGAGGCCGCCTCACCCACCGCTCGCAATCCCATACTGCTCGCCAGCCTCGCTGACGCGATCGCAGAACTTCGGGGCCGCCTGGGCCCGGACATGGCCACGTGGACCTGGGGGCGGTTGCACAACGCAACGTTCAAGCCGGCCATCGCGGTTCTCGCCGGCCCGGAGCTCGCGGCGCAGATGACGCTGGGACCGTTGCAAATCCCGGGCTCGGCGTCGTCGCCCCGCGCGGCCACCTACGATCTGAAGACCTTCAACCAGACGGCGGGCGCCTCGGTGCGGTTCGTGATGGACGTAGGCGCCTGGGACAACTCCATGGCCATCAACACGCCCGGCCAGTCGGCGGATCCCATGAGCCTGCACTACCGCGATCTGTTCCCGCTCTGGGCGGCCGGGGCGTACGTGCCTCTGCGCTACAGCCGCGCGGCGGTGGAGGGCGATGCGGAAGCCATCATCCAGTTCAGCCCCGCGCCTTGAGCGTCAACGAAAAGGCCCCGGGTGTCCCCGGGGCCTTGGTATCGCGACGCCGTCTGGCCGGCCTTAGTGGGCGACGTTCCGCCAGATGCGCTTGTAGCTGAAGTAGAGCAGGACCGTGAAGATCAGCAGGTAGATCATCGCGCCCAGACCGAAGGTCTTGCGCTCGGTCGCCTTGGGATCGGACGCCCAGGCCAGGAAGGCCGTCACGTCCTCGGCCTGCTGGTTTACGGTCGACTTGGAGCCGTCGTCGAAAGTCACCTTGTTGTCCGCGAGCGGCGCAGCCATGGCGATGAAGCCGCCATGCGGGGCTTCGCCTTTGCCCGACCAGTACGGCTTCAGATCGCCGGGGAAGTAGGCGTTATAGTGCTGGGTCGGCGAAACCTTCAGGCCGGCGGGCGGGGTCACATAGCCGGTCAGCAGCGAGTGGACATAGTCGGCGCCGCCTTCACGGGCCTTCACGATCACTGACAGGTCAGGCGGATAGGCGCCGCCGTTCGATGCGCGGCCTGCAGCCTCGTTCTTCCACGGCGAAGGAAACTTGTCGGCGGGCGTGGCGGCGCGCGTGATCTCGTCACCTGTCTCGGTGTCGATGTCCGGAACCTGAATATCCTTGGCCAGCGCCTTCACATAGGGGTTGT
>JANPKX010000675.1:0-6004 GCA_031426235.1 Alphaproteobacteria bacterium
CGGCATTGTGCAAGGTGGCGTTGACCACCAAGACCCCACCCACGGTGACCGGGCGCAGCCGGGCGACCGGGGTCACCGCGCCGGTGCGACCCACCTGGTTGTCGATGGCCTCCAGCACCGTGCGCGCCTGCTCGGCGGGGAACTTGCGCGCGACCGCCCAGCGGGGCGTGCGGGTGACGAACCCCAGCCGTTGCTGCCAGTCCAGCCGGTCGACCTTGTAGACCACGCCGTCGATGTTGAAGTCGAGCTTCGGGCGCTGGGCTTCCATTTGGACGTAGGCCGCCAACAAACCCTCGGCGTTCTCCACGCGGCGGCTGTCCGGCGTGGTCTGGAAGCCCCAGGTCTTCAGCAGGCCCAGCGCCTCCCATTGGGTCGCAGCAAAGGGCGCGCTGACCAGGCCCCAGGTATAGGCGAAGAAGCTGAGGGGGCGACCGGCGGTGACCTTCGCGTCGATCTGGCGCAGCGATCCGGCGGCGGCGTTGCGCGGGTTGGCGTAGGTCTTCTGGCCGGCGGCGCTCGCGGCCGCATTCAACGCGGCGAAGGCGTCGTGGCTGAGATAGACCTCGCCCCGCACCTCGACGACATCCGGCCAGCCCGAGCCTGCGAGCCGCTTGGGAATGTCGGCGATGGTGCGGACGTTCTGGGTCACGTCCTCGCCGGTCCGGCCATCGCCTCGCGTCGCGGCCTGCGTGAGCACGCCGTGCTCGTAGCGGATCGAGCAGGACAGGCCGTCGATTTTCGGCTCGGCTGTGTAGCCAACCGCCTCATCAGCGCCGATGCGCAGGAAGCGCCGGATCCGGGCGTCGAACTCCACCGCCTCCGCGTCGGCGAAGGCGTTGTCGAGGCTGAGCATCGGCACGCCATGCTCGACCGCGGAGAACTGCTCGGCCCGCGCGGCGCCGACTTTCAGGCTGGGCGAATTCTCGCGGATCAGGTGCGGAAACTGGAGCTCAAGCTCCACGTTGCGCCGCTTCAGCGCATCGTAGTCGGCATCCGAGATCGTGGGGTCATCCTGCTGGTGATAGCGGATGTCGTGCGCGGCGATCTCATCGGCCAACCGCGTCAGCTCGTCGACGGCCTCGGCCTCGGTGAGGGTGGAACTCATTTTTCCCTCCCCTTCATGGGGAGGGAAGAGCTGCGCCTACGCATCCATCAGCGCCCTGGCGGCGGCGCGGGCGGCGTCGGTGATCTGGGCGCCGGCGAGCATGCGGGCGATCTCCTCCTCGCGGTCCATCGGCCCCAAGACCTCGACGGCGGTGCGCAGGCGCTCGCCCTCGCCGGCCTTCGCGATACGCCAGTGCGCCTCGGCCCGCGCGGCGACCTGGGGGCTGTGGGTGACGACCAGAACCTGGGCATTCTCGGCCAGGCGCTTCAGGCGCAGACCCACGGCGTCGGCAACCGCACCGCCGACCCCCTGGTCCACCTCGTCGAAGATCATCAACGGCTGGGCCCCGGTCGCGCGGCCAGCCAAGGCGGCTTTCAAGGCCAGGGCGAAACGGGCCAGCTCGCCGCCCGAGGCGATGGCGCCCAGGTCGCCGAACGGCGCGCCGGGGTTGGTGGAGATCTCGAAGGCCGTGCGGTCCATGCCGAACGGACCAGCCCGATCCTCGGCGATGGCCTCGACGGCGACCTGGAAGCGCGCTTTGTCGAGCTTGAGCGGCGCGAGCTCCGCCATGACCGCGCGGGCAAGCTGACCTCCTGCCGCCCGTCGGCCCTCGCTCAGCGCGGTGGCCACGGTGAAGTATTCCGCGCGGGCCGCCGCCTGCTCGGCGCGGGCCGCCTTCAGGGCCGCCTCGGAGCTCTCGATGGTGCGCAGGCGCTCGGCGAACCGCACCCGCAGATCGGGAAGCTCCTCGACCCGCACGTTCAGCTTCCGCGCCAGGCCGCGCAGGTCGAACAGGCGCTCCTCCGTCTTTTCCAGACGGTTGGGCTCGAAATCGAAGGCCCGGGCGGCCGCGTCGATGGCCGTCTCGGCCTCGTCGGCCTCGATCAGTACCCGGTTCAGGGCCTCGGACGCCGCGACGATCCGCATGACCGCGCCGCCGTCCAGCGCCGCGCCCGCGGTGATCGTGCGTTCGCGCGCCCGCTCAAGGCCGCGGATGGCGCCCGCCACCTTGCCGCCCAGGCCGTCGACCACCTGCCGCGCCGCGCGGATGTCGGTCAGGGCCTTTTCCGCCGCACCCAGCACGCCCCGCGCCTCGGCGAGGGCCGCCTCCTCGCCGGGGCGAGGGTCCAGCCGGTCCAACCCGGAGAGCCGCAGGGTCAGGTCTTCCACCTCCGCCGCCTGGCGGGTGCTGTCGTCGTCCAGCGCCTCGACGCGGGCCACGGCCGCACGCCACGCTCGCCAGGCCGCGCCGACGCTCTCAAGGCGGGGACCAAGCCGGCCATAGTCGTCCAGCAAGGGTCGGTGCGAACGGGCGTCCAGCAGGCCCACGGTCTCATGCTGGCCATGCACCTCGAGCAGGGCCTCGCCCAGTTCCTTCAGCACCCCCACGCCGGTGGTCTGGTCGTTGACGAAGGCCCGGCTGCGTCCGTCGGCCGACAGGTTGCGGCGCAGGACGAGATCCTCGTCGCGCGCGTAAGCCAGGCCCTTGGCCTCCAGCAGGCTCCAGACCGCATGATCCGGCGCCGGTGCGAAGACGGCGGTCGCCACGGCCTGCGCGGCCCCGCGCCGCACCAGCCCGGCATCGGCTCGAGCTCCGGTCGCCAGCCCCAGTGCGTCGAGGATGATGGACTTGCCCGCGCCGGTCTCGCCGGTGAGCGCAGTCAGGCCAGGGCCGATGGACAGGTCCAGCGCCTCAATCAGCACGACATCGCGGATCTGCAGGCCGATCAGCATGGGCGGGAGGATCGTACGGAATCAGACCGTTCGAAAGGCCTCAGTTCGCTTTCGGTTCCGCCGTGTCCGGGACCATCCCCTTGTCCTTCTTTCCGAAGGGCATCTTGAAGATCGTCTTCTTCTCAGCCTTCTCGGACGCGGCCACCGCCACGTTGGACGCCTGGGCTTTTGGCGGGGCGACCGTCCTGGATTTGTCGCGGACGAAGGGCAGCCGGAACAGCCCGCCCCCGCTCTTCGGCTCGACCGCCGGGCGCAGGCCCTTGGAGGTCAACAGTTTGTAAGCGTCGCCGTACCAGGGATCGCCCGGATAGTTGTAGCCCAGGACCGCACCGTTGCGCTTGGCCTCGTCCATCAGGCCCAGGGTCAGATAGGACTCGACCAGCCGGTACAGAGCTTCGGGGGTATGGCTGGTGGTCTGGTATCGGTCGATCACGGACTTGAAGCGGTTGGTGGCGGCCAGGGTGTCGCCCTGGCGCAGATACCAGCGGCCGATGGTCATTTCCTTGCCCGCGAGCTGATCGTTGACCATGTCGATCTTCAGCCGGGCGTCGGACGCATATTCCGTGCGCGGATAGCGCTGAACCACGTCACGCAGGGCGTCCAGCGCCTGCCCGGTCGCCGCCTGGTCGCGGTTCACGTCGACGATCTGCTCAAAGTAGCAGATGGCCTTGATGTAGTGCGCGTAGGCTGCGGTCGGATTGCCGGGATAGAGCGTCATGAAGCGCTCCGCGTCGGCGACCGCCTCGGCGTAATCGTTGCCCTGGTAGTGCGCGTAGGCCTGCATCAGGATCGCGCGGCGCGACCACTCCGAGTAGGGATGCTGGCGTTCGACTTCCTGGAAATAGCCGACGGCCTGGTTCCACTGGCGGCGGTCCAGCCGGTCGGCGCCCGTCGAGTACAGCAGCTCGACCGGCCGCTCCTCATAGGCCAGGCGGGCCTTGGGCTTCTTGTTGCTGGCGCAGGCGCCGAGCGCCAGGGCGCAGGCGGTTGCGATGAGAACCACGCGGGCGGTATTGGACTTCGACGACACCTTCACCTCAAGACCGGCGCGCGCCCCCACGCGCGGATCAGCTATCTACACCACTGACTGTGGCGAGCAAACGGCGGCGGGCGGCCTTAGAGGTGCTTGCGGTCCGAAGCTGCCTGTTCTTCGCGTGTACCGACCTTGAGCTCGAGCCCCAGCTGGTCGGTGACCATCTCGGTGATCGTCGGCAGCGCGGTCCGATCCTGACGATAGGTCTCTCCCCACAGGTCCGCCCGCATCATCGCCTTGGGGCAATGCAGAAAGGCCTCACGCACCGCGATCCGGAGCACGCTGGCGGGAGCCCTGCCGAAGTCCTCGAAGGTGGCGGTCAGCGTCGGGTGCACGTCGAGGGCGGCGACGCCGTTGACCCGGTAGCAGTCGTCGATGCCGGGGATCATGAAGATCATCCCCACCACGCCGTCGCCGTCGGCGATGTTGCGCAGGGTGTCGAGGCGATTGTTGCCGGGCCGGTCCGGCATGAAGATCGACTTGCCATCATCCGACACGCGCACGAAACCCGGCGGTCCCCCGCGCGGCGACACGTCCACCCCGCCAGGGCCCGCCGAGGCGATCAAAGCAAACGGAGCCAGTCCGATGAAGCGGCGCCCATGTTTGTCCACGTGATCCAGCGACTTCGCCAGGACGAAGGGATGTGGGGCCTTATAGACGTGGTCGAGCGCGGCGGCGGCGGTGTCTGGCATCGTGGGCTCCCCTCAGCGAGAGTGAAGACTACACGATCAATACTGCCAAGGTCTGTCAGCAGCGGCAGCGCTTAGCCCGCTTGGCGCAGCGCTTGTGCAAACGTGCGCACGCGCCAGGCGTCCGGGCGCGAAAGCAGGGTGCGGACCACAGCGTTGTTGAGCCCGTGGCCGGCCAGGACGCCCTCGTAGCGGCCCAGCAGGGGCCCGCCCAGGAGGTAGAGGTCGCCGATGGCGTCCAGCGCCTTGTGACGCACGAACTCGTCCGGACGACGCAGGCCTTCCGGGTTCAGCACGCGGTCGCCATCGATCACAACGCAGTTGTCCATCGACCCGCCCCGCGCCAGCCCCATTGCCCGCAGCGTCTCGACGTCGCGCAGGAAGCCGAAGGTGCGGCAGTCGGCAAGTTCGTTGCGGAACGCCTCGGCGTCCATGGGCATGTCGATCGACTGGCAGCCTATGGCCGTGCTGTCGAACTGGATCGTGAACGCGACTTCCAAGCCGTCGGCCGGGCTCAAGGTCGCCCGCTTATCGTCCTCGACGACTTCGACCGTCTCCAGGATTTCGATGTAGCCTCGGGCCGCCTCCTGGGTCCGCAGGCCGGCGCGATCGAGGATGCGGACGAAGGGCTGTGCGGAGCCGTCCATGATCGGCATCTCGGGCCCGTCCAGCTCGACCACCGCGTTGTCGACGCCAAGCATCGCAAACGCCGCCATCAGGTGTTCTATCGTTGAGACCGTGGCGCCTGCGGCGTTACCGATCACGGTGCCCAATTGTGTCTTGCAGACCGCCTCGCCTGTCGCGGCGATCCGGTTGTCGCCGTCGACGATGTCGGTCCGCACGAACACGATACCGCTGTCGGCCGGCGCTGGCCGCACGGTGACACGGGTGTAGGCGCCGGTGTGAACGCCGACGCCCGCGAACAGAGCGGGGCTTCGGACGGTGTGTTGGAAGAATGGGCGGGCGACACTGTGCGCGGTCAAGACGGACCTTCCTGCGATACCGGCGCGATGACCGAACTCTGCCCCTAACGTGTGGCTAAGCTGATTGATGCAGTGCAGCAAAGCACTTCGTGTTTCGCAATGTTTCGAGTCCGGAATCCTGAGTCGCTGGCGCTCACAGCGGCTTGTTTTCGCTAAGTATTCTCAGGATCGCGCCGGCGATTACAGGGCGGGGTACGCGTGGGTGCCCACGAGGTTTCGCGCCCGATCAAAAATGCGCACCTCGATCGCTCGACCCAGCTTGGCGAGAACGAGGGCGAGGCGCTTGGCCTGCGCCTCCGCTCGCGCGCCAGAGCGAAAGATCAGGGGCTCCAGCCCGGCGCAAAAGACGCCCCAACCCTCGGCAAGCGGCGCGACGCGAATGATCCGTTGGGTGGTCATGAAAAGTCCTCCCGAACTCGGTTTCGGGAGGACTCTATCGCGACAGCCTTGCGGTCGTGTG
>JANPKX010000676.1:0-7408 GCA_031426235.1 Alphaproteobacteria bacterium
GTTCGGCACCGCCTCGCCCCAGGCTTCGTCGTGCGCCAGGGCGTGCGGCCGCGGGCCGATGAGGGACATCTCGCCCCGCACCACGTTGAACACCTGGGGCAGCTCATCGAGGCTGAGACGTCGAAGCACGCCACCGAGCCGCGTCACGCGCGCGTCGCCGCGCGTGGCTTGGCGAACGTCATCGCCGTCTTCAGCGACGGTCATCGTGCGGAACTTGAAGACGGTGAAGATCTTGCCCTCCAGACCCGTACGCCGTTGTCGGAAGAGCGCTGGCCCACGGCTTTCGAAGCGCACGAGCACCGCGATGGACAACAACAGAGGGAGGAAAAGCAGAAGCGCCAGGAGGGCGCCCGTGATGTCGAATGCGCGCTTGCGGCGACTGGATGCGACGGCGGCGCGCTGCGTCGCAACCACGACCGGGGCCCGGACTGCGATCGGCGGCGTCCAATCGCTGGTTTCGGCCTGCGGGCGAAACTCCGCCAGACTATTCAAAACAGCGTCTCCGCTCGGGCTGGATAACTCCGAGCCCGGAGAGGAAGGCGTCCATGGCTTCGTCGCTCCAGAGTCTGACCCGCAGTCTTGACCCGCCAGGCTCGAACTCGGTCGAGAGCTGGGCGATGCCGTCGGTGTTCTGCGCGTGTTTCTCGACGAAGCCGTAGAACGCCGCGCGGATCCGCTCCGCGTCATGCTCTGATCCAAATCGCGTCTCAATTCCGGACATGCCCCGACCATTCCCGCCGATCACACCCGCTGTTGAGCAAGAGCCGCGCCAGGGTCCCGCCCGGCGGCCTAGGTGATCGCAGAATATTCGGTTGTCGGAGACGTTTGGTTGCAAATTCGCCCTACGGACGGCGCGACGAAACGCCTCAGTAGGCCTGCGGATCCGTGAAGATGATCCGGACCGTCTTGGCCAGGATGGCGATGTCGAGACCGAGTGACCAACTCTCGATGTAAAGGTTGTCCGCCGCGACGCGGTCGCGCATGCAGCCCAGGCCTTGAATTTCGCCCCGCAAGCCGTTGACCTGGGCGAGGCCTGTAAGGCCAGGTCGCGTCCGGAAGCGGGCGCCATAGGTTGGGATGATCGCCCCGTACTGCGCGTCGTGGGCCAGAGCGTGCGGCCGGGGTCCCACGAGAGACATGTCGCCCATCAGCACATTCACAAACTGCGGGAGTTCATCGAGGCTCAGGCGCCGCAGAAGGCCGCCGATGGCGGTGACGCGGCTGTCGTTTCGGGTGGCTTGACGGACGTCGACACAGTCTTCGGCAACCGTCATGGTGCGGAACTTGTAGATCGTGAAGATCCGGCCGTCGCGTCCGGTACGTCGCTGCCTGAAGATGACAGGCCCCCCCGACTCCAGCCTTACCGCGAGTGCGATACAGAGGAGCAAGGGCAGGAACAGCAAGATGGCGACGAAGGCTCCGGTGATGTCCACAAACCGCTTCGCCAAGCTGTCGGCCGCCCGCGGGGCCGCAACCGGCATCGACGTGGACGCGATGTCAGCGACGGACGGCCTGGTCGTGGCGATGACCTCCGTCATCTGCTGATCCGCTCCCTGCAACGCGCCGGCATATGGGTCTGCTTCATAGCGCATGTTGGCGTCTCGTTAGCCAATTTCTCCAACGAACTCTTCACGGTCATAAGCCATTGATGTGACACAGCCCAGAACACGGGCAGTGACGGAGTAGAAAGATGCCGTCCGACATCTCTGTCGAGATCGCCTCCCAGGTTCTTCCAGCGCCGGCCCCTCGGCGGCTTCCGATCGGGCTTGGACTGAGCATCGGGGCCTGCGCTTCAGTGGCGTTGTGGACATGCATTGGCTTTGGCCTTCGCGCCTTGATGGCATAGCGCGTTAGCGCGGCAATGTCACCGGCAGGCCGCGACCGCCTCCCGTCGCTCGTCGTCGCACAGCGCGACTCGCCGAATGGCCACACGCATCGGCTGGCGGGTCAAACCCGTTTGAGAACCCTCGCTTAGGGTCTACGTCGGACTGGCAATACGAGTCCGATCGATCCCAGGGGGCGTCCATTCCTGCACCAGTCTATCCGGTAATTCTGTGCGGAGGCGCCGGCGAGCGGTTGTGGCCGGCGTCCAGCCGCGACCGGCCCAAGCCCTTCCTGAAACTGGTCGATAGCGTCTCCGGGTTTCAGAGCGCCGTCCTGCGCGCGTTGCCGCTGGCGGCCGGTGGACGGCTGGTCGCCGTCGGCGCCGAGCGCTCGGCGGGCCGGATCTTCGATGACCTGAGCGCATTGGGCGTGGATGCCGATGTCTTGCTTGAGCCGACCGGGCGAAACACTGGCCCGGCGATCGCAGCGGCGGCACATTGGATAGCAACGCAGGCCCCCGACGCGATCCTGGTCATACTGCCTGCCGATCATCACATCGCCGATGCGGCCGCTTTTCGGGCGGCCATTGAGGCCACCTATCCGGCCGTGGCCGCGGGTCGCCTGGCGACGCTGGGGGTCAGGCCCGACGGCCCGGCCACCGGCATGGGCTATATCCTGCCCGGGGAAGCCGACGAGCCTGTGAAGCCGGTCCGCGCGTTCGAGGAAAAGCCTACGCCGGCCCGCGCGGCGGAGCTGATCCTTGGCGGCGCTTTGTGGAACAGCGGGGTCTTCGTTGGCCAATGCGCCGCGCTGGTCGCGGAGTTCCGGCGATGGGCGCCTGATGTTGATGCCGCGGCATCGGCCGCTGCCGCTGCCTCAGGGCCCAGATCGCCCGGGGTCCGTCTGGGCGACGCGCTGGCCAGCGCGCGGAGCGTGCCCTTCGATAAGGCGATCATGGAGCAGACGGACCGCGGCGTCGTGCTGCCGGTCGACTTCCTCTGGTCCGATCTCGGCGCGTGGGATGCCGTCGCCTCGGCCTCGAAGTGCGACGCGCAGGAGAACAGCCTTTCCGAGGGCGCGCGTGCGCCAGGCTCCGCTCGCGTCTTCGTGCGTGCAGCGCCGGGGATCGAAGTGTCCGTCGAGGGGGCATCGGACCTGATCGTTGTGGCCGAACCCGGCGCGGTGCGGGTTCTCGCCCGCCAAGCTGCGTCGCGCGCCGCGCCGCACGTCTCGGCTCTGGATGACGCCGCGGGCGAGTTCGGTCTGTGGCTTCGCACCGCCGCCCTGCCGCTATGGTCCACGCTTGGCGTTGATCCTGCGACCGGTGCGTTTCGCGAAGCGCTCACCTGGATTGGAGAGCCGGCCGATCCCTTCAGAAGGACGCGCGTGCAGGCGCGGCAGACCTATGTGTTTGCGTCGGCGGCGGCTCGCGGCATCCCTGGGCCATGGCTGGCGACAGCGCGGGCAGGGGCCGCCTTCCTGAACGCCAATGCGCGACGGCCGGACGGCCTGTTCGCCGAGCGCGTCTCACTTGGGGGTGAGATTTCGGGCGCGGCGGGTGTCTATGACCACGCCTTCGTTCTCCTGGCGTTTTCTGCGCTGGCGAGGGCAGGCGACGTCGCGGCCGAGGTGGACGCGTTGGCTGTGCTGGACGGGCTCGACCGGTTCCGCCACCGCACCGTCTATGCCGAGCCGGGGCCGGAGCCCCATCAATCCAATGCCCTGATGCACCTCTTCGAGGCCGCCCTGGCGTGGGAGGTCACGGGTACGTCCTTGGCGTGGCGCACCTTGGCCGATGAGATCGCCGATCTTGCGCTTTCCCGGCTGATCGATCCCGACCTTGGCGCGCTACCCGAGGTCTTCGACGCGGATTGGCGGCCCCTTCGCGAAGCGGCTGGTCGCATTGAACCCGGCCATCAGCTGGAGTGGGCCTGGCTGCTCATGCAATGGGGCCAACGCAGGCAAGACCCTCGCGCCGAACCCACGGCC
This sequence comes from Alphaproteobacteria bacterium, assembly GCA_031426235.1. Taxonomy (GTDB): domain Bacteria; phylum Pseudomonadota; class Alphaproteobacteria; order Caulobacterales; family Caulobacteraceae; genus Phenylobacterium. The sequence continues at coordinate 3,814 of JANPKX010000676.1, forward strand.
CGCCGCCTGTTTGCCGTCGGGCATAGGGCCTTCGACAGGTCCCGGGGCGTTGTGGTCAATGCGGTGTGGGACGATGGCTCCGTGCGCGACGCCGGGGCGCGCCTCTGGCCGCAGACCGAACACCTCAAGGCGGCGATTTGCCTGGGCGAGCTGCAAGCGGCCCTGGACGCCGCCAATGGATTGCTACCGTTCCTCGCGACGCCGGCCAAGGGCGTCTGGCGCGAGCGGATGGACGCCGGTGGCCGCTTCCAGGTCGAACCCGCGCCGGCCACCACCCTCTACCACCTGTATCTGGCCGTGACCGAGCTGACATCGTTTGCCGGCTAGGATGGCGCCGCCCTTGCATTCGCCCCCGCGCTCACATCCGGTTAAACCGGGCTGGGGCAAATTACGTGCTTCCAATCCAACCCGGTAGTGATCCTCCTCATGTTGAATCCCTTCGCGAATGCGCCCGTGCGGATGGCCGTGCTTGGCCTCGGCTATGTCGGGCTGCCCCTGGCGGTCGCCTTCGCCGAGCATGTGCAGGTGCTTGGATTCGACATCAATGCTGCGCGGATCGCCGAGCTGATCGGCGGATCGGACCGCACGCTCGAGGTCAGTTCGGAAGAGCTGAAGGCTGCGGCCAACCTCAGCTTCAGTTGCGACATCGAAGACCTGAAGGCCTGCAACGTCTTCGTGGTGACAGTTCCGACCCCGATTGATGCCCACAAGAGGCCGGACCTGTCGGCGCTGCTGGCGGCCAGCCGTACCGTGGGTAAGGCGATCGGGCGTGGCGCCGTGGTCATCTACGAGTCGACGGTCTATCCGGGCGCGACGGAGGAAGACTGCATCCCCGTGGTCGAGCAGGTCTCCGGCCTCACGTTCAACAAGGACTTTTTCGCGGGTTACAGCCCAGAGCGCGCAAATCCTGGCGATCCGGTTCATCGGGTGGCGACGATCATGAAGGTGACGGCGGGCTCCACGCCCGAGGCTGCGACATTTGTCGATGCGCTCTACGGCAAGGTCGTGACGGCGGGCACCCACCTGGCCAGCTCGATCCGTGTTGCTGAAGCCGCGAAAGTTATCGAGAACACACAGCGCGATCTGAACATCGCGCTGATCAACGAATTTTCCCTGATTTTCCGACGCCTTGGTCTGGACACGAGCGAGGTGCTGGCGGCCGCGGGCACCAAATGGAACTTCCTGAACTTCCGGCCCGGGCTCGTCGGCGGGCACTGCATCGGCGTCGACCCCTACTATCTCACGCACAAGGCCGAAGCCGTCGGCTATCGACCGGAGGTCATCCTGGCGGGTCGCCGGATCAACGACGTCATGGGCGGCTACATCGCCCGTGAACTGATCAAGGAAATGATCCGGCGAGACGCCCATGTGAAAGGCGCCCGAGTGCTGGTCATGGGGCTTGCCTTCAAGGAAAACTGTCCGGATCTCAGAAACACCAAGGTTGTGGACATCGTGGCGGAGCTCAAGAGCTACGGCGCGCAGGTCGATATCTGGGATCCCTGGGTCGCGCCCGCGGACGCGCATGAGGAATACGGTCTGGAGCTGACTACCGAGCCGGCCGAAGGGCAGTACGACGCCATCGTCCTGGCCGTCGCGCATCGGCAGTTCACCGAGATGGGCGCCACGGCCATTCGGGCGCTGGGCCGCGAGCAATGCGTTACGTTTGATGTCAAGAGCACGCTGCCGCTGGGTGCGGCAGACCTGCGACTTTAGGGGGAGGGCGGTTGTTGGCGGCGACCCGCATCTTCCTTCGAGACGACGATGTCAGCACGCTGTCGACCGCATTCGTCGACTTCTTCGCCATCTTCAAAAGCGCCAACCTGCCTGTGAGCTATCAGGTCATACCCGAGACGCTTGACGATGCGTGCGCCGAGTTCCTGAGGGGGGAGCTCGAGCAGGGCGCAGGCTTAGTCGAGATCGGTCAGCACGGGCTGCGGCACCAGATGATCGTGAACGGCAAGCTCGAGTTTTACGAGTTCGGGCCGGAGCGAACCTTCCAACAGCAGCTTGACGATATTCTTGCGGGCAAGGCGCTGCTCCGCGACCGGCTGGGCGCCGACGTATCACTCGACGTCTTCACGCCGCCCCGCCACCGCTATGATCGAAACACCCTGAAAGCGATCCGACAAGCCGGCTATTCGGTGCTTTCGGCCTCCAGCTACACAAGCTGGCGGCATCGGGCCGTCTACGCGGGCGCGCGCATGCTCGGCCTCACGAATTTGGGCCGACCCGGGATCCCTCGTCACGGCGGCGTCCGGCCGGATAGCGGCCTGTTCGAGTTGTCTGTCGCCGTCGGCGTTGATGACGGAAGCCGCATCATGATGACCGTGGATCAGGCCATGGCCGGCATCGACGAGGCGCGGCGGCACACCCGCGACGTCGGCGTCCTGTTGCATCATGAGGCATTCAAGGGCGCGGAGGGCGCGACATTCCTGGCTGCCTTCATCGCTCGGCTCAAGGCCCTCCCGAGCGTGACGTTCCATACCATCGGCGATCTCCATCGGCACTACGCCCGCACAGAGGCGCCATAGATCGATGCCGATCCGTATCCAGCCGTACGCAACTGAGCACGAGCCCTTGATCCAGGACCTGAACCGCCGCCTTGCGGATGGGGGTTCGGACTGGGCATTCTACAAGAACGCCAAGCCGCGCTGGCTGCCGGAAGGCGTGTGTCCGAATGTCCACCGGACATACTTCGTGGCGGTTGAAGATGGCGCCCATGCCAGGGCTGGCTACTGCCTGAAGTTCGAGACTTTCTTGCTCGAGGGTGAGCCGGTCGAGATGGCCAGCCTCCAGGGGCCCGTCTCCGAGGGACTTGTCGATCCGGCCCAAGGCATGCTGGCGTTCCGCCTCTTTCGAGACATGGAAGACCGGGCGCAAAGGATTTTCGCCTGGGGCGCGTCGCACCGGGTGCTTGGACTGATGGAGCGCCTCAAGTGGCGCCAGTTCCGTATGCCCCTCCAGGTGAAGGTTCTTCGATCTCGCAAATTCATGAGCGAGGCGAGGTTGCTGCGCCGCTCGCCCAGGATGGGTCGTCTCCTGGATCTGCTCGCGGCAAGCGGCCTGGGAGCCATCGGGCTCAGCTTGGCGCAATTCGGTCTTCAAGCTCTTGCGGGGACACCCTCTGGTAAAGCCGTGATTTCAGAGCGGGTTCAGGCGTTCGGGGACTGGGCGGACGAAATCTGGCAGGCGTGCCGCGGCCAGTATCGGCTGATTGCGCTTCGCGACGCAGCAACCTTGAACGCGCTCCTTCCCCACGATGGGTGGCCTCACGCGACGATCCTGAAGGTGACCCAAGGCGACGACGTTGTGGGCTGGGCGGCGGTTCGTCGAAAGGAATTCATCGATGATGCCCGGTTCGGCACGCAGAATGTCGGCTTAGTGGTCGATGCGCTCGCCAAACCCGGCTTTGAAACGAGCGTCGCGCGTGAGGCGATGCGCTTCCTGAAGCGCGACGGCGTCGATGTCATCGTCTCGAACTTCACCCATCCGACGTGGCGCAGAGCGTTGGCGGCGGCCGGCTTCTTCTCCATTTCGGAGCGGCGCTCGCTGGTACTCTCCCCCGGCTTCATGAGCGCCCTGAAGAGCGACGACG
>JANPKX010000677.1:0-4769 GCA_031426235.1 Alphaproteobacteria bacterium
AGCACGGGCCACCGGCTGGCGGAGATGGGCTTCAAGCCCGACGTGGTCCTGGTCTCGACCGCAGCGCGCGCCCGCGGCACCTGGGAGGCCGCAAGTGTCGCCTTCCCGGACGCCGAGGTCCGGTATGACGCCGATCTCTACCACGCCGAGCCCGAAACCATCCGTCGGGTCGCCATGGCGGCGGGCGTGGGTCGCGCGACCGTGATGATGGTCGGCCACAATCCCGGCATGCAGGAATTGACCGTCTCGCTGCTGAAAGAGGGGATGGCGCCCAGCGGGCTGATCGCCCGCGCCCAGCGCGATTTCCCGACCGCGGCGGCTTCGGTGTTCCTTTTCGATTCCTTCGGCCGGCCCCACTACGACGGCCTTTTCTTCCCGGACCGCTGAGCCATGCGGATCCTGAAGATCCTGCCGCGCGCGGAATGGCTCGCGGCCCAGGCCGCCGGCCGGTTCGAGGGCTCGGCGGTCGACCGCCAGGATGGCTACATCCACTTCTCGACCGCGGCCCAGGCCGGCGAGACCGCGCGGCGGTATTTCGCCGGGCTGGGCGACCTAGTGGTGCTGGAGGTCGACGCCGATGTTCTGGGCGAGGCGTTGAAATGGGAACCGTCTCGCGGCGGGGACCTGTTCCCGCACCTCTATGGGACATTGGCCTGCGCCGACGTGCTGGCGGCGCATGAGGCGCCGCTGGGTCCCGACGGCGTCCCGCGGATGCCGGGGTGAGCGACCTGTACGGCCTGGCGACGCGGGCGCTCCGCGGGCTGGACCCCGAGGACGCCCACACGGCGGCGATCCGGGCGTTGCAACTGGGCCTGGGGCCCAGGTCCGGGCCTGACGATCCGATCCTGGCCTGTACGGTGGCGGGTCTGCGCCTGCCCAACCCGGTCGGCTTGGCGGCGGGGTTCGACAAGAACGCGCAGGTCTTTGGCAACATGCTGCGGGCCGGGTTCGGGTTTGCCGAGTGCGGCACGGTTACGCCGCTGGCCCAGCCCGGAAATCCACGCCCGCGCCTGTTCCGGCTGAGCGAAGACCGCGCGGTGATCAATCGCATGGGGTTCAACAACCAGGGCCTGGAGCGCTTCGCGGCCCGGCTGGCGCGGCGCGGCGCCGGGGTGGTGGGAGCCAATATCGGGGCCAACAAGGACGCGGCCGACCGGGTCGGCGACTACGTCACAGGTCTAAGGCGGCTCTGGGGTCAGGCTTCGTATCTGACCCTCAACATCTCCTCGCCGAACACGCCAGGCCTGCGCGCCCTGCAGACCCGTGCGGCTCTGGAGGAACTGTTAGGCCGGGTCGTGGAGGCCGCCGCCCTCCTGCCGGCCGAGGGCCGGGCGCCGATGTTCCTGAAGGTCGCGCCGGATCTGGACGCCGGCGAGGTCGAGGCCATCGCCGAGACGGTGGCCGCCCACGGGCTGGCGGGGATCATCGTCTCGAACACCACCATCAGCCGGCCAACGCTGCAATCGGCGGCGCGGGACGAGGCCGGCGGGCTATCCGGTGCGCCGCTACGTGAACTCTCGACGGCGGTGCTGCGTCGGTTCGCCGAGGTCGCGGCCGAGCGCTTCGTCCTCATCGGGGCGGGCGGCGTGGGATCGGGCGCGGACGCCTACGCGAAGATCCGGGCCGGCGCGGCCGCCGTGCAGCTCTACTCCGCCCTGGTCTTCGAAGGCCCGGGACTGGTGATCCGGATCAAACGCGATCTGGCCGCGCGCCTGCGCGCCGACGGGTTTCGCGCCCTGGCCGACGCCGTTGGGGCAAAATAGCCGAGCGCGCCGCGCGTTCGGTGGGGCCTTGCGTTGCCGTAAGGCCCAGGCTGCACTAATTCGAAGGAACGATGGCGGACGCACCGACCGAAGCGCCCCGGAGGATCCGGCGCCGCCTGTTCTGGCCCGGCGGCCTTTCCGCACGCCTGCTGGTGCTGACGGTGGTGTTCGCAGCCTTGGGCGGCGCCGTCGCCATTCCGCCCGCGCTGGCCTCGTATGAAAAGCAGTGGCTTCTGGACCGCGTGCGCGCCGCGGAACTGGCCTCCCTGGCGGCCGAGGTGGCTCCTGACCGGGTGGTCTCCGAACAGCTCAAGACTCAGCTTCTGGAAGGCGCCGGGGTCGAGATCGTGGCGGTGTCCAGCGAAGGCGTCCGCCGGCTCGTGTTCGCCAGCGCCCGCCCGCAGCGCGCGCCCTACCTCGTCGACCTGCGCTCCAAGGCGGCGGGCCTGGGCCTGTTCGCGCCTTTTCAGACCCTGTTCGGTCCTGGCAATCGGATGCGCGTCGTCGCGGAGCCGCGTTTTCGGGAGGCCGACTTCATCGAGTTCGTCGCAACCGATACCGAGCTCAAGAAGGCGCTGGCCAGCTATCTTTGGCGGTTGGTGGCCATCGTCGCCGGCGTGGCGGCGCTGGCAGGACTTATCGTCTACCTCGCGCTGAACCTCTTCCTCGTGCGCCCGATGCAGCGCATCACCTTCTCGATGGAGCGGTTCCGGGCCAATCCGGACGATCCCGAGGCGGTCATCCAGCTTTCAGGGCGCCGTGACGAGATCGGGCGCGCAGAGGTCGAGCTGGACCTGATGCAGGGCGACCTGCGCGCCGCCCTCAGCTCGCGAGCCCGGCTCGCGGCGCTGGGCGAGGCGGTGGCCAAGATCAATCACGACCTGAAGAACATGCTGACCAGCGCCCAGCTCGCCTCGGAGCGACTGGCGGCGCTTAAGGACCCCAAGGTGAGCCAGGCCCTGCCGCGCCTGGAGCGCGCCCTCGACCGCGCCGTGAAGTTGGCCTCGGATGTGCTCGCCTATGGCAAGACCCAGGAGGCTGCGCCCGAGGCCCAGATCGTCCGGCTGTCCGAGGCGCTGAAGGAGGCGGCCGCCGAGGCGCGCCTGCCCGATTCCGCCGTTCGGCTGGTCTCCCGGATCGGCGCCGCGGACCTTGTCATCGCGGACCCGGACCAGCTTCACCGCATCCTGGTCAATGTCTTGCGCAACGCCCGCCAGGCCATCGAGCATCAGGAGACCCGCACGACGGCCGGCCGCGTCGAGGTGTCGCTGTCCGACACCGGGGGCGCCAGCCTGATCCGCATCGCCGACAATGGGCCAGGGGTGCCGCCCCGAGTGCGTGAACGGCTGTTCCAGCCCTTCGCCGGGTCGGGACGGCCCGACTCCACGGGCCTGGGGCTGGCGATCGCCCGCGAACTGGCCCAGGGGCACGGCGGCGACCTCACGCTTGCCGAGACCGGGGACGAGGGCACGGCGTTTGAACTTCGGCTGCCCGGCGCGCCGGCCACCGCCTCGGCGGCGCGGCGACGGGCCAGCCTCAAGGCGCCTTCGCCACCCCTTCGCGCCGCGGATCGGCGCCGCCGCGCAGGCCCTTCGGCGTGACCTCGATGCCGTGCAGGCCTGAGCCTTCTGCGCCGAACCCGCTCGACAGCTTCACACCGCGTTCAGCGAGACCCGCCTGGATCTGCGGCGAGAACTTCTCCACCTCGGCGGCGTAGGAGGTTCCGCCGGCGATCAGGTTGGGCAGGGCCACGGCCTCCTGCATCGGCAGCTTCCAGTCCAGCACGCCCACCAGGGCCTTCAGGTTGTAGGCCAGGATGGACGGGCCGCCGGGCGAGCCCACCGCCGCCACGAACCGTCCCTTGCGGTCCAGCACGATGGCCGGGGCCATCGAGGATCGTGGGCGCTTGCCGCCGGCCACAGCATTGGCCGCCGGGGCGCCGTCGCGGTCCGTAGGCGAGAAGGAGAAGTCGGTAAGCTGGTTGTTGAGGAAGAAGCCGTGGACCATACGGCCCGAGCCGAAGACGCTCTCCACGGTCGTCGTCATCGAGACCACGTTGCCTCGCGCGTCGGCGATCACAAAGTGGGTGGTGCCGTGGACCTCCTGGGTGTGGTCCGGCCCGCCCGCCAGCGCCCCTCGGGGCCTGCCTGGCGCAGGCGGCGCCGCCGCCGCGATCGGTCCGATCAGCTTGGCGCGCTCGGCGACATAGCCCGCGTCGAGCAGGCCCGCGACGGGCACCGTCACGAAATCCGGATCGCCCATATAGCGGTCGCGGTCGGCGTACATCAGGCGACTGGCCTGGCTGAACAGGTACCAGCCCTGGGCATCGTTCGGGTGCCTGGCGATGTCGGTGTTCTCAAGTATCCCCAGGCCCTCCAGCACCGCGGGTCCGCCTGACGGCGCGCCGGGCGTGCAGACCACATAGGCGCGGTAGGGGCGGCAGAGGCCAGGCTCGGCCTTGGGGCGATAGGCCTTCATGTCGTCCAGCGTCAGCGCGGCGGAATAGGCGCCCTCGCGAACCTTGGCCACGATGGCCTCGGCGATCGGACCTTCCAGCAGAGCCTTGGGACCCTCAGCGGCGATCCGGCGCACCGTGGCGGCATAGGCGGGGTTTTTCAGGGTGTCGCCCGCCTGAATCTTGGTCCCGTCCGGCTTCGTGAAATAGGAGACGGCGTCCGGCGTCGCGGCCTGGCCCGCACGGCTGGACGCGGCGGCCGCCATCCGGCGCGGGACCGGGAACCCGCCTTCCGCCAGGCGCTCGGCCTCGCCGAACAGGTCCTTCCAGGGCAGCCTGCCGTGCTGCGACTGCGCCAGCGACAGCATGGCGATCGCCCCGGGCACGCCGGTCGAGCGCCCCGACAGGATCGCGGCGCTCCGGCCAAGCGGCTTGCCGTCGTCACCGAAGAAGAGTTGCGCGCTCGCCGCCTTGGGGGCCGTCTCGCGGCCGTTGTAGGCGGTCACCGAGCGGGTCCTGGCGTCGTAGAAGGTCATGAAGGCGCCGCCGCC
>JANPKX010000678.1:0-5349 GCA_031426235.1 Alphaproteobacteria bacterium
GTCAGGTAGTAGTCCCGGTCGGGCAGGCCGAGCCCGCCGACGGCGGCGGCCACCGTGTATCGGGTCGGCGCCTTGGCGTCGATGCTGATCCCAAGCGGCAGGATCGTACTGAAGCCGGTCTCGTTGGCCTTGCCCATCAGGGCGGTGAACTGATCCTTGGTCTGGACAGCCCGAATCTCAGCCAGGGCAGGCGCGATGGGTCGCGCGTCGAGCCGCTCGGCTAGAGCCTCGTTCATGAAGGCGGCGTAGCCCGCCGCGATCCGGGCGGCGTTGGGGTCGTCCAGCTTGCCCGCAGCGGCCTCGTCCAGGATCGCGCGCATACGCAACTCGGACAGCTCCCTCAGCTTGTTGAAGTTGCCGTAGCGGGTGCGGTCGGCGGGAATGGTCGTCCGCTCGTCCCACTTGCCGTTGGCGAACTTGAAGAAGTCGTCGCCGGGCTTGACGCTGCGGTCCATGCCCGAGAGGTCGAAGCCCCAACTGCCGAACCTGGGAGCCGAGAGCAGCGCCGGGTCGTCTGCGCTCGCGATGCCGGAAAACGCCAGGAGAGATAGCAAACTCGCAGAGAACAAAGTTCTGCGATATCGGGAAAACATGGGTACAACTCACAGGCATACAATCGATACCACGCCTGATACCGACATACTTTGCCCGAAACGAGGCAAAGCATTGCCGCGGGATCCCGACACTGAAAAGTGGCGCCCGTCGCCCCGCCCGGTTCGGATTCCCCGGGCAGGACGGGTAGAGCTACTGGAAGGCGATGTCGCGGCGCTCACCCACCTCGGGCAGCGTGCCCGTGACGTTAGCCTTGGTGACTTCGAACATGTACTTCAGCAGGCCGCCTTCGGTCAGCCAGACGGCGGCTTCACGGGTGTCCAGGCGCAGCAGGGTCAGGTGCATGTCTTCCTTGCCCTCGGGATACCAGGCCGCGACGTGGGCATTCCAGAACTTGTCGATCCGCGCCTTATCGTGCGAACGGCTGAGCGCGCCGGTGACCGCAGCCTGCAGCTTGCGATCGATGAACACGAACGTGGCGGACGCGCCGTCGGCGGCTTCGGCAAGGTCGGTGTCGGTACGCGTGAAGAACCAGATCGTATCGGTGTCGTCCTCCACGAAGGCCGTCATCGGCTGCAGCGCAGCCGCGTCCGAACTCAAGCCCAGCATTCCGGTGTTCTGGTGCTTGATACTGTCCCAGAGCTTGTCCTTGATCTCGGCATTGGTCAGTGAATGGTCAGACATTGTTCAGCGCTCCAGGGATGGCGGTCGGACCGGATAACCCTTCGCCCTGTCCGCGGTTCCGAAGGCGCGGACTTGACCGCGACCCCGCGTTCCCCACTTCCTGTGTCCAATTGGAGCCTGCCATGATCCGTGTCGCCGCCGCCCTGATCACGTCACTGACGCTCGCCAGCCTTGTCGCCGCGCCTGCGCTCGCCGCCGCTCCGCCCAAGGTCTCGATCGCCAGCTACGCCCAGCTGAAGACGCCGTTGCCCTACCCCTACGACGAGGCGGCCGATGCAACCGCGCAGGTCGATCGCGCCGCCGCCCGGGCCAAGGCGGGCAAGAAGCTGCTGTTGATCAAGATGGGCGGAAACTGGTGCGGCGACTGCCGGATCCTGCAGGCGACCATGGACCTGCCGGAAATGAAGCGCTTCCTCGACCGCCACTATGAGATGGTGAGCATCGACGTGGGTCGGATGGACAAGAACCTCCAGGTCCCGGCCCGCTATGGCGTGAAGGACAAGCTGGAAGGCGTGCCGGCCATCCTGATCGTCGATCCCTCCAGCGGCCGGCAACTGGTGGCGCGTAGCGACGTCGCCGCCCTGTCGGATGCGCGCCATATGAGCCCGCAGGCCCTGGCGAACTGGCTGGCGAAGTATACGCGGTAGGATGCGTCAGGGCGCGCGGTAGACGATCTTTCCGTCAACGATAGTCAGGATCGCGTGGCCCTTGGGGATGTCGGCTTCCGGCGCCGTCATGAGGTCCACGGAGAAGGCCGACAGGTCGGCGATCTTGCCGACCTCGATTGTGCCCAGCTCGCGCTCGGCGAACCGCGCATAGGCCGCCTTGGACGTGAACAAGGCCAGGGCCTCGCTGCGGGACAGCTTCTGCTGCGGGCCCCAGTCGGGGCCGGAAAAGCCGGTCAGGTCCTTTCGCGCGATCGCCGCGTAGAATTCGATGAGCGGCGAGCCGCGCTCCACGGGCGCGTCCGAGCCGCCCACCACGGTGACCCCGGCGTCCAGCATATCCTTCCAGGCATAGGCGCCCGCCAGCCGCGCCTGACCGAGCCGCGCCGGAGCGAAGTGCAGATCGCCGATCGCGTGGCTGGGCTGCATGGAGGCGATCACCCCCAGGCTTGCGAAGCGGGGAATGTCGGCAGGACGGACGATCTGCGAATGCTCGATTCGCCAGCGCAGGCCGGAGACGCCCTGCTCGGCGTAGAGGTCCAGCACATTGGCATTGCCGCGATCGCCGATCGCATGGGTTGCGACCTGGATGCCCGAGGTCTTGGCCCGGGTCAGGGCCGCGCGCATCGTTTCCGGCGGCGTCCGGATCAGGCCCGTGGTCTCAGGCGCGTCGGCGTAGGGCGCGAACAGGGCCGCCCCGCGCGAGCCCAGAGCGCCGTCCTCGTAGAGCTTGATCGCGCGCGTCGTGACCCGCCCATCGGGCGTGGCCCGCGGCCCGCCTTCGAACAGCGGCGCGGCCTGGGCGAAATCGACGGCGTTGTAGACCCGCAGCGGCGCCTTGCCCTCTGAGTCCAGCGCCTCAAGCAACCCCACGTCTGCCCACGCGACGCTCATCGAATGTACGCCGGTCCAACCGTAGGCCGCCTCTACCCGAAAGGCGGCGGCGAAAGCGTCGCGGCGATCCGCCTCGGTCGGCGGCGTGCGCAGACGCGCGACCAGGGCCTGGGCGTTGTCCACCAGCATGCCGGTCAGCCGGCCCTGCGCGTCCTTGAGGATCGCGCCGCCCTCGGGAGGGGGCGTGGTTTCGTCGATTCCCGCGGCCTTCAGGGCGGCGGTGTTGGCCAAGGTCGCGTGCCCGTCCGCGCGGCCCAGCAGCACCGGCTGATTCGGCGCGATCGGGTCGATGTCGTCGCGACTGAGAAACCGCCCCTCCGGCCAGCCGGTCTCGATCCAGCCCCGTCCGACCACCGTGCCGGCAGGCTTGCGCGCAGCCAGATAGGCTTTCACCCGATCGGCCGCCTCTGCCGCGGACTTCGACCCCTCCAGGTTCAGGGACAATTCCCGCTCGCCGATCCCGCGCAGGTGCGCATGGCTATCCGTGAAGCCCGGAAACAGCGCCGCGCCCTTGAGATCGATGACCTGCGTCTTGGCACCGACCTGGCCGCGGGCGCCGGCGCGTGGCCCGACGTAGACGATGCGCCCGCCCCGAACTCCCACGGCCTCGACCTTGACCGGCATCGCGCCTGTATAGATCGGGCCGCCCCATACGACGAGGTCGGCAGGCTGCGCCTGCGCCGTGGTTGCGACCAGGACAGCGAGGAGAGCAGGCAGGATCAGTTTCATCGCTCGAGGCTAGCCGCCGGACCCCGCGACGTCCATCGAACGGCTCAGTTGTCGGCGTCGCCGCCCAGTACATGCTCGTAGATCACCTTGGCGGTGCCTGCGATCGTGCTCGCGGCGGTCCGCAGCGCCGTCTCCCCCACGAGGGTCTGCGCCTGCTCGGACGCGGCTATCAGGTCTTCCGCCACCGCCTGCAGCTTGAGGTACACATCGCGATCGTTCATGGCCCCTTGCAAGCACGTCTTGCGCCATCGGACCAGGGGCTTTGGGGCGGGTAGCCCGCCGTTTTCGCGAGCGACCCAGGATCACTGGACCTTGGCGGGCAAAGGCGGTCGATGAGGGTCTGGAACCCCATCGACCGCCTCGTACCGAGGTCTCGGGCCGCCTTAGGTCGGCGGGGTGTCGTTGGCCGGCGCGGGGACGGGCTCGATCGGCGCAATCACCGGCGGCGAGGCGACCGGCGCCGATGCGGCGGGTTCCGCCGGCGTGGCCTGGACGGGCGCGGGGTTCGGCGCAACCTCAGGCACGGCGACCGGCGCGGGCGTCGCGCCCGGATTCAGCGCCTGATAGGGCTGCGGCGCGCCCGGCAAGGCGGGCGGGGTCGAGGCTGTGGCGCGGGCGGCCGGACGGGCCCGAGCGGCCGGTTCCGTACGCCGAACCGACGTGACCGCTTCGGGGGCCGCCATCGGCGCCGACGGCGTCACGGCCTCAGCGCGAGGCGGCAGGATGTTTTGGCGCGTCAGGAGCGTGGGCGGGGCGTCCGCCGCGGCGCTCGCCGGCTCGCCGGGGGTCAATTCGGGGGCGCCGCCTGCAGGCCGCGTCAAGACCCACGCGCCGCCCGCCAGCAGGGCCACCGCCCCGATCGCGCCGCCGACCATGGCCGGCGAGATGCCTGTGCGCCGGGCGGAGGCCGTCCGCGTTGCACTGATCGCCGGTCGCGCGACGCCCGCGTCGGCCCCGACCGAGGCCGCATCCGACGTCAGCGGCCGTGGCGTCGTCGTCACGGCGGCGGCAGCGGCGGGTGCGGGGTCCAGTTCTGACGGGTAGGACGTCCGGGCGACAGGGCGCGAGACGAACTCGTTCGGGGCGAAACTGCGCTCTTCGCGGGGCGCAAAGCTGCGCTCCTCGGGCGCCACGACGCTCTCCCGCGCTTCGGCATCGGGCTTGCGCGAAGTGTGGCGCGGGCCAATTCCGCGCTTCTTGCCCTGCCGGTCCCAAACAGGCGTAGCAGCAAACAGCGGCGCATCGGCGGCGGATGGGTTCAGGTCGGGCTCTCGGCCAGTGAAGTTGGTGGACATGTTCAATCCCTCCAGTGATTTCTTGGATACCTGAAACGGTGATATCCAGGCGAAGTTCCGAACTAACTGAAAACGTGGCCTCAGACACTTAGAAATAGAGCTTTACTATTGGGAATACTTGTCGCGTTCTGGACCATCAAGCGACGCATACTGGACACAATGTTTGGCCGATGGGGGTGGGGCTTGCGGGCCGGCCCGAGGTCGCGCTCGTGCCGCCGCTTGACCCGGCCCCGCGGCGCTCGCCAAGCTGAGGCCTCAACGGGAGGTCGGCATGGGGTTTGGGGCCACGCTCAAGCGGGACCTGCGGTTCTGGCAGGGGCTGAACCGCACGCTGAGGCGTGTGAAATCGATCGACCGTGCGTCCGACAACCTCATCTGCGACGACCTTCAAGCGGCCGTAGAGACGCACCGCAGCCGTCCGGCCATGACCTTCGAGGGGCGGAGCGTCACCTATGGCGAGTTGGACGCCATCGCCAACCGCTACGCGCACTGGGCCAAGGGTCAGGGCCTGCGCCGCGGGGCCGTCGTCG
>JANPKX010000679.1:0-1523 GCA_031426235.1 Alphaproteobacteria bacterium
GGCGTGAACTGCCAGTCGATCTGGCCGAAAATCGCGCGGGAGATCAGGTTGAAGTGCGGCCGGTCGTCGTAGATTCGGCGCTGAAATGAGGGCGGCGCCGCCCCGCCGGTCGCGGGGTTGAGCACGAAGCCGTCCAGACGCGCCTCGTTGACGAGCGAGGTCGAAACCGGCTGGTCGTAGGTCTCGTGGTAGTAATAGGCGCCGAGCACATACTGGAAGGGGCCGTCGCCCGTCGATATCAGGTTGATCTCGTGGCTCCACCACTCCTCGATCTCCTCGTAGGAGAATTCATACTTTGTCGGATAGGTGACCGGCGCCGTCGTTCCGGCGAGGCAACCCGGGATCGCGGCGGCCGCCTGGGTATAGCAGGTGGTGTAGGCGCTGACGCCTGTACCGTCCTGATCGCCGCGCAGGTGATAGTGGTACTTGGTGCCGCCCGTGATGTATTTCAGGTCGAAACTGTCGGCGTGATAGGTCGTCTGGCTGGCCACGATGATCGTGTTGGTCAACTTCACCGAGCCTGGGGTGTCGACGCAGATCTTGCGCGAGTTATCCAGTGCCGGATTGCGGGCGGGACAGCTGGCGACGACATTGGTGGCCAGTCCGCTGTAGCCGAAGCCGGCATTGGGCACCTGGGCGTTGCCCTGTGACTGCTGGGCCGTGTTGTAGGGGACGGGCGACCAGCTCGAACGCGAGCCCGGGCCGCCGCCGCCGTTGTCCCAGTGGATCAAACTGACCTTCAGCCAGGTCTCGAAGCGGTCGCTGAACTGGACGGCCAGTTGGCCCTCGACAAACGTCGTGTCGATGACCCCGCCTTCGTCCGGTGCGCCATTGGTGCTGACGTTCTCGAACCAGCCTTTGGTCTGCTTGTCCCAGTTGGCTGCGAGGCGGAACTGCATCCAGTCGGTGATCGGGCCGGACACCGCGCCTTCGATGAGGCGGCGGTTGTAGTTCTGATAGGTGCCGCGGACCTCGGCATAGAATTCCTCGGTCGGCCTGCGGGACACGACGTTGATCGCCCCGCCGACGGAATTGCGGCCATAGAGCGTGCCCTGCGGCCCGCGCAGCACTTCCAGCCGGTCGATGAAGATCGGGGTCTCGCCGGCCTGGACGGTCGACGTCGAGTAGACGCCGTCGGAATAGACCGCGACCGACGAGTCGGCGGCGTGGGTGTTGCTGAGCCGGCCGACGCCGCGCAGCGAAATCCGGTCCGTCTGCGTCGAATACTGGAGGCCGGGCGTGAAATTGGTCATGTCCTGGACGGTGTTGATGCCGACCAGATCCCGCTTTTCGGCTGTGAAAGCCGAGATCGCCACCGGCACGTCCTGCAGACTCTGTTCTCGCTTCTCAGCGGTGACGACCAGTTCCTCGATCGTGTTGGAACTGGATTGGGCATAGGCCTGCGACGCGCCAGCCATAGCCGCAAGCATGGCGCCAGACGCCAGCAAGCTGTGCTTGAATTTCATATTGAACTGCCTCCCCGCAGCCTTTTGTGAGCGCTATTTGTTGCGCTTGAGGGGGAG
>JANPKX010000680.1:0-4503 GCA_031426235.1 Alphaproteobacteria bacterium
CTGGCGCAGCGCCCGGTGGGTCCGTCAGGTGCGCTGTCCCATCTCCACCAGCCGGTTGCCCGGCAGCAGTCGCAGGTCGGACAGCCCGTGCAGTCGCGCGGTGTCGGGCGACGTAAGACGCATGCCGCCCACCCACACGAAACTGGCGCCGCCCCCATCAGCGAAGACGGGGACGACGGTCTGCCCATTCTCCGACTGGAATTCCTCAATCGGCGCGGCCTCGATGGTGATTGCTGGTCCCTGGGCGACCGGTCGCGCGGGGAGGGGTGCGCTCGACTGCGCGCAACTGCCAAGCGCCAGTGCGCCGACAAGTGCCGCCCAGGGCCTCACGCCGTGGCCCTCCGAACTTCCTTGAAGGTGGACCGCCGGGCGCCGCCCTGCGGTCCCTGGGTGTTCGGCGGCGGGGCCAGCAGGCTGGCGGTCTTGCGGGTGACCCGCCGGACCTCCTCGTCGAAGAGGTCGGCCAGTTGCTCGACCATGGCGCCGGCCAGTTGCTCGACATCGACGATGGTCACGGCGTTCTTGTAGTAGCGCGTCACGTCGTGGCCGATGCCGATGGCGATGAGCTGGACGGGGCTCTTGCCCTCGATCTGGGTGATCACCTCGCGCAGGTGGCGCTCCAGGTAGTGGCCCGAGTTCACCGACAGGGTGGAGTCATCCACCGGCGCCCCGTCCGAGATGACCAGCAAGATGCGGCGCGCCTCCGGCCGGCCAATCAGCCGCTGGTGGGCCCACATCAAGGCCTCCCCGTCGATGTTCTCCTTCAGCAGCCCCTCCCGCATCATCAGGCCCAGGTTGCGGCGAGCGCGGCGCCAGGGGGCGTCGGCGGCCTTGTAGATGATGTGGCGCAGGTCGTTCAGCCGGCCGGGCTGGGCGGGCTTGCCGGCCTTCAGCCAATCCTCCCGCGAGGCGCCGCCCTTCCAGGCGCGGGTGGTGAAGCCGAGGATCTCGGTCTTGACGCTGCACCGTTCAAGGGTCCGCGCCAGGATGTCGGCGCAGACCGCAGCCACCATGATCGGGCGACCGCGCATCGAGCCGGAATTGTCGATCAGGATGGTCACGACCGTGTCGCGGAACTCGGTGTCCTGTTCTTCCTTGAACGCCAGCGAGGCGGTCGGGTCGGTGATGACCCGAGTGAGACGCGAGGTATCCAGCAGGCCTTCCTCGAGGTCGAAGCTCCAGGAGCGGTTCTGCTGGGCCAGGAGCTTGCGTTGCAGGCGGTTGGCCAGACGTGAGACGACGTTGGAGACAGAGGCCAGCTGCTGGTCGAGGTAGGCCCGCAGTCGGGTCAGTTCCTCCGGGTCACACAGCTCCTCGGCCGCGACCACCTCGTCGTGGGCGGTCGTGAAGACCTTATAGGTGATCGCCCGGTTGTCACCCGAAGGGTCGGGGCGGGCGGGCTGTTCGCCGTCCCCCATTTCCGGCGGCTCGTCGCCATCGTCGGCATCAGGGTCCTGCTCGGACTCCATCATCTGGCTGTCGGCATCGTCGGCTTCGCGCGAGCTCGCCTCGTCTTCGTCCATGACCGACTGCTGGGGTGACTGGCTCTCGCCCTCACCGTCGTCCTGGTCCTGGCTGGCCTCGGGGTCGCCCTCCTCGCCGCCGTCCTCGCTATCGTCCGGCTGATCCGGGGCGTCAGAGAGATCGTCGCCCATCTCCAGGTCGCGGATGATGGTGCGGGCGATGCGCGCAAAGGTCTTCTGATCGGTGACCGCACCGGTCAGTCGATCCAGGTCAGGCCCGGCCTTGGCCTCGACCTCGCCCCGGAACATCTCCACCAGGGCCCTGGCCATGGGCGGCGGCGCTTCGCCGGTCAGCCGTTCACGCACCATCAGCGAGACGATTTCGGCAAGTGGCGGATTGGCCATGGCCTCGGTCTCGCTGAAAACCCGCCGCGCCCACGACTGATCCATCACTGCGCGCAGGTTCTCGCGGACGCCGCCCATGGCGTTGGCGCCGATGGCCTCGATGCGCACCTGCTCCAGGCTGTCGTAGATCGGCTGCCCGGCGCCCGTCTGCGGCCGGGTCTTGGCGTGGGCGGCCGGATCATGGTGGGCGACCCTGAGCGCCATCTGGTCTGCAAGGCCCCGGATCCGCGCCGCGTCGGCGGGGGTCAGGTCGCGGGGCGGGTGGGGCAGGACGGCCCGGTTGCCGGTGAGCAGCGGCCCCTCGCCGGAGTAGACGATCTCCAGGTCCCGCGTCTCGGCGAGCGAGCGCGCGGCGTGCGCGAGCGCACGCTTGAAAGGCTCCAGGGGGCTTTCCGGGTTCTTGGCCATCCCCTCGTCAATAGACGAGGCCAAGGCGCCTGCGAAACCCGAAATCGCGCAGCCCGGAACAGCCAGGCTGCCACCGCGTTGTCACGGTCTGGAATCCGACATGGAGACGAAAATGCTGAAGTGGGCCCTGATCCTGGCCATCGTCGCCATCGTCGCCGGCGCATTGGGCTTTGGCGGCATTGCCGGAGCCGCGGCCGGCATCGCGAAGCTGCTGTTTATCGTCGCGGTCGTCGGCTTCCTGATCTTCCTAGTCCTCGGCCTGCTTGCCGGGCGGAAGTTGACCGGCCACTAAGGCGCTGCTGCTCCCAGGGGGAGTTCACGCGTGACGCGGAGAGGTCCGCTACGCCTGCGCGCACCCCCTTGGTCGGCGTTATGGCGACCTTCCCTGCAAGGAAGGCCTGGGGCTACTTTTTCGCCAGCCATGCCTTCGACTGCGAGGCGACCACGTCGACAAGGTCGCCCATGACGATGTTGGCGTCGATCAGATGCAGGCCCCAGTCGGCGGCAACCCTGCCGCCGGCCACCACATCGCCCGGGATGTCGTCGGTGCGCGGATCGGCAGGATCGGCATTCACGCGCGCCTCCAGGTAGTTGAATCCGTTTTTCGACACGCACTGCCCGGTCAGCAAACCCGGAACGGAGACGAAGGGCGTCGTGGGGTTGGCCTTGCCCCTGACCCAGGTGGGACCCGGCGCTGCGCTGTCGGCAATCTGGGCGGCGGTATTCGATAGGTAGGCTTTAAGCGGCGCTGAGCCGCCGCCGAGGGCGGCGGGGTTCGTACAGACCGCTTCCATCTGAGGGTTGGCGACGCGGCCGAAGCGGCTGTTGGTGAGGGGCGGCACAGTGTCACGGAATGTCGCGAATGCGATCACGCACCCCGTTTGGGTTTTGCTCCGGCAAACCGGCATCGACTTGAAAGTTCCAGTATCCTTGCCCTTGTCGACACCCAGGCTTGTGCCCAGCAGCATCGCCGAGATGATCTGCTTCTGGACTGGCTTGCCGTCGATCTCCGCTGCGATCAGGCGCGCCAGCACGCCAGAACCCTGGGAATGACCGACGAGCACGACGCCGCGGCCCTTGTTCTCGTGGGTCAGGTAGTGGTTCCAGGCGTCGAGCACGTCATTGTAGCCGACGAGACGCACTGCGGGATCGGCCGAGCCGGGCAAGGGGCTGCCAGCGCTGGCGGCTCGCAACGCCGTCAGAGTGAACTGGCGGTACAACGGGGCGAAAATCCGGCACTTCGAGCCTAGGCGGGCGAGCTGGGCGCGCACGACGTTGAGCTCTTCTGGCCCCGCCTCCATGTCCGACACGATGCCCTTGTCGTTGGAGACCGTCGGATAAACATAGAAGCAGTCGACCGCCGCCTTTGGGTCCGGCTTGAACATTTCGACTGTGGACGCGCCGCTGGCCTTGATCACCGTCGTGGTCAGGTCGACGGCGCACGCGTCGCCTGCCTTGCCCGGCCAGCAGAGCCACGTTTTAGCCTGGCCGTAGTCGTTCCGGGCTGGTGCGGAAGCCGACGGAGATTGGGCGGTGGCCGCCGAGGCGGCGAGCGCCATGGCGCAGGCGAGGCCGAGTGTGCGCTGAAGCAATTTGGTTTCCCCTTAACGGTCGGCCTTTTCGAAGCCTTGGTACGATAGTGCCGTCCGCAATGCGCTTCGTCCAGCGTGCTTCAAGCTTTGGCAGACTCCGCATAGGGTGATCGTCGACAGTCGCGGGGAAGCGCAACAATGGCGGCGGATAAGGTGACCGGTTTGCCGGCTCGAATCTGGGCGGCCGTCGCAGGCGGATTCATTGCCCTCATCGGCGCCGTTCTGCTGGCCGGCGGCGGCTACCTGATCGCTCTTGGGGGATCCCCCTACTACCTGCTGGCTGGCGCCGGCGTGACGGCGAGCGGCGTCATGCTGGTGCGGCGGCGCCCGGCGGCGGGCCTCGTCTACGCCGCAGTCCTTGCGGCTACCCTGGCCTGGGCGATCTGGGAGTCAGGCTTTGTCTTCTGGTCGCTTGCGCCGCGGCTCGTCGCGCCGGCGGTGCTGGGGCTGTTCGTCCTGCTGGTGATCCCCACCGCGTCCAAGGCCATCCTGAAAGGCTACTCGGCCATCGCGGTTGCCTTGATGTCGGTCTCGACGCTTGCCGTGCTGGGCGCTTCGATACCCGAGACGCTGGTGATGGGTCAGGCCAGCGTGCCCGCCGGCACGGTCAGCGCCGCGCCGGCTGCGAGCGCCCA
>JANPKX010000681.1:0-1533 GCA_031426235.1 Alphaproteobacteria bacterium
TGGGTCTGGGCGCTCATCCAGTAGGTGGCGACCGGACCGGTGACCTTCTGGCCCGTCTGGGCGGTCGCCGCGCTGCCGGCAGTGGCGATGGCGGCGGCAAGGCCGATCCTGATCCCGGTCCTCATGGCGATCCCCAAGCTCCTGTAACCAACACGGTTCGATGAATACCAGTGTGCCGGTCAGCCCGAAAGGTCCCGCCAGCAGGGGACATACGCGCCGGGCCATGGGGTGGCTTCAAACACGCCCCGCGCGACGGCTCGGGCCAGGGTGTCGGCGGCCAGGGCGCCCAGCCGCGCCAGGGTATAGTCCGCCGGGTCCGCCAGCGGCCTGCGGCCCGTCGCCAGGGCGAAGACGACGTCGCCGTCGAATGGGGCGTGGACGGGGCGGATGGCGCGGGCGAAGCCGTCCTGGGCCATGACCGCGAACCGCTTGGCCTGGGCGGGCGTCAGGATGGCGTCGGTGGCGACGCAGGCGATGGTGGTGTTGCGGGTCTCGGCGGGCCGCTTGGCCAGGCCCCATTCGTCGGGCGCCGCGCGCAGGCCCGCGCTGCCCAGGCCGCCGAACTCGCGGTCGATCTCGAACGGCGCCGCCCAGAAGGCCCGTCCGCCCGGCGCGACCACCGAGCCCCAACTGTTAACGCCGACGATGGCGCCCACCGTGTAGCCATCGGCCGTCACGCACGAGGCCGAGCCGACGCCGCCCTTAAGCGCGCCCGCCATGGCCCCGGTGCCGCATCCCGCCGTGCCGAGGGCGAAATCCAGCCCCGCATCGGCCACGGCCGCCCGGCCCAGGTCGCGATAAGGCGGATCCTCGCCCCAGGCCTTGTCGCCGCCGTTGGCGACGTCGAAGAGGATCGCCGCCGGCACCACCGGCGACTTGGGAATGCCGTCCACAAGACCGAAGCCCCGGCCCCGGGCCCCCAGCCACGCCACCACCGCGTCCGCGGCGCCGAGTCCGTAGACCGACCCACCGGAGAGAACGACAGCGTCCACGGCTTCCACCAGGTTTTCCGGCGCCAGGGCGTCGGTCTCGCGGGTGCCCGGCGCGCCGCCGCGCACGTCGCACGCGGCCACCGCCCGCGCGTCCGGTACGATGACCGTCACGCCGGTGCGCACCCTCATATCCTGCGCCTGCCCAACCCTTAGGCCGGCGACGTCGGTGATCAGGTTGCGAAGGCCTGGACCTGGGCGTTTTCCATCCATACCAGGGGCCTCGCACGACCGGGCGTTTGTTGTCCACGCCGCCCTGTGCCTATGGTCGACCCGTCCCCCCGAAGGAGCACTGCGCCCCGTGAAGCTAAAGTCCGCGATTGCCGTCCTGGCGCTCCTGACCGCCGCCGCCTCGCCTGCGGTTTCCGCCGAGAAGCCGGCCAAGGCCATGGTGGCCGCCGCCAATCCGATGGCGGTCGAGGCGGGGCTGAAGGTGCTGCGCGCAGGCGGCACGGCGGTGGACGCAGCGGTCGCGGTGCAGGCCGTGCTGGGTCTGGTGGAGCCCCAGAGCTCCGGCCTGGGCGGCGGCGCCTTCATGACCTTC
>JANPKX010000682.1:0-8464 GCA_031426235.1 Alphaproteobacteria bacterium
CAGCTCGGCCTGCCGATAGGCCTCGACGATTCGCTGGGCGTCGCGAACCCGGACCAGCGCCGCAGCCCCGTCCGCGCCCGCCAGCTGCACATCGACAGCGCCCTGGAAGACGTTGCGCAGGTAGAGCGAGAAGGCGGTCTCCTCGGTCAGGGGGTCGAAGCGGGGAAGCAGCGGGCGGATCGCCTCGAGCGAGTCGTAGGCCGCCAGGACGTGCGCCTCGCGCCGCGCCGGATCGGCCTGCGCCAACAGCAGCCGCCACTCGGGCAGCCGCGCCGGCAGAGCGCGCTGGCTCTCCAGCACCAAGGCGCGTTCCAGCAGCCGCCGGGCCCGGGCCGCATCGCCCGACGCCAGGGCCATGCGCGCTTCGAGCGCGGCGGCGAAGGCCTGGGCGGACGGACCCGCATCGGCCGCGCGGATGACGGCCAGCACGGGCGCCAGCTCCGGCGCCGGCCCTCGGCGCGCGTCCAGCACCGCCGCGGCCAGCCGCCCCAACACCTCGGCGCGCAGCGCGCCGTCGCCGATCCGCTCGGCCAGCGCCAGGCCCGCGATCGCAGACTGGAGGGCCTGGGCGCGGAATTGCGGCGCGGAGTCCGCATTGGCTTCGGCCACCGCCAGCCGCAGCCGCGCCAAACGCAGCAGCGCCAGCGACGCTGTCCGGTTGTCCCCCGCCCGGCCCGCCTGCTCGGCCGAACACCCCAGCGAGGCCATCGACAAAGCCAGGTTGGTGTTGCCCAGCACGCCCGCGCTCAGCAGCAGGTCGCAGGGACCGCCGCCGCTGACCCGCTCGACATTGCGGACCGCCTCGCTGGTCCCGCCGCGAGTCGCGCGCCCCCGCGATCCGCCCGCCTGCCCGCCGCGCGACCCGGCCACCGTGGCGCCCGAAAGGGACACCAGACCGAGACGATAGGCCGCCACCGAGGCCGTCTCCGGAAGCTCGGCCTGCTCGGCCAGCTTGAAGGCGCCCAGCAGGTAGGACTGCGCCTGGAGCTGGCTGCCCTGGGGGCTCACGCGCATCAACTCGCCCGCTGCGGCGCAGTATTCCGCCATGGCGGCGAGAGAGGGTCGGTCGGCCCCCGCGACCTGCGGATCCAGGGTCGGAGCGAGGTCCTGGTAGGGATCGGCCGCGCCCCGACGCGCAAGCTGCGCCTCGATGGCCGACGCGCCCTGGCGCAGCACCTCGCCGGTGGGATAGGCCTGCAGCACCCCCGCGGTCGGGCTGCACATGCGGTCGGAAAACGCAGCAGACGCCGGCCCAGCCGTCAAGGCGCCCACGCCAAACACGGTCAGCCCAGCGATCGCCGCCGCGAACCGCCCCCGATCCATCAAGCCCCCCCAGCGCAACGAAGCGCACAAGCGGCACTTTGCCCGCGCTCGGAGGCGCCGACAATACCGCCGTTATCGGCTACGCATCCTCCGTGTGGCGCGGGAGCGGATGATGGACGGACTGGACGCGCTGATGGCCCAGGTGGAGGCCCGGCACCTGGGCTTTCCCTCGCCCACCGCACCGCGGATCATGGCCGGCGGCCACCCCTGCCAGGGGCTCTATTGGACGCCACGGGGCCAGGCGCCAACGACCGCCTTCATCGCGACCCACTACAACGTCGACTTCTCCGAGCACTACTTGGCGCCCTATCTGGCAGCGCGGGGTTATGGCTTCCTGGGCTGGAACACCCGCTACCGCGGCTTCGAGGATCAGTTCCTGCTCGAGCACGCCCTGATCGACATCGGTGTCGGCGTGCGCTGGCTGCGGGAGGAGGCGGGCGTGGAGTGCGTCGTCATCCTCGGCAATTCCGGCGGGGGCTCGCTGATGGGCGCCTACCAGGCTGAGGCGACGACCCCCAGCATGTCCGCAATGCTGAAGGGCGCCGGGGCAGCGGCCTTGCAGACCCTCCCCAAGGGCGACCTCTACGTCTCGCTCAACGCCCACCAGGGCCGCCCCGAGGTACTGACCGACTGGATGGACCCGTCGGTGACGGACGAGACCGACCCCGTGCCCACCGACCCGGGGCTGGACCCCTTCAGCCCGGACCACGGCCCGCCCTATTCGGCGGACTTCATCACCGCCTATCGCGCGGCCCAGGTCGCGCGGAACCAGCGGATCACCGACTGGGCCAAGGCCGAGCTGGCGCGGCTGAACGCGGCGGGCATCCCCGACCGGCTGTTCCCGCTGTTCCGGGTTTGGGCGGATCTGCGGATGATGGACGGCGCCATCGATCCCTCGGATCGGCCGACGCCCATGTGCTATCGGGGCGATCCCGCCATCGCGAACCGAACGCCCTCCATCGGCCGGGCCAACACTCTTCGGACCTGGCTTTCCATGTGGAGCCTGGAAGCGTCCCGCTGCCGCGGCCGCCCGCATCTGGAGAAATTCGACATCCCCGCCCTGGTGGTGCAGGGCCTGGCCGACACCGGGGTCTTTCCTCAGGACGCCCGCGACATCCACCGCTTCATCGCCAGCGCCGACAAGACGCTCCGCCTGATCCCCGGCGCCCACTATTTCGAGGATGGGCCGGAGGTTCGCGGCGCCATGGCCTCGCTGATCTGCGACTGGGTCGCGGCGCGGGTGTGAGTTCGCTCATTAGAGATGAAACGGTCTGCGCTCGGCGGCCAACTCAGCGCAGCCGACCTTGCCGTAGCTGGCCTCTCGCCGCATAGTCTGTGGATGGCCCGACCGTAGACACGGGCGCACGCTCCAGCGCGGCGCCGAAAACTCCCGCCGATCCCGGCCGGGAGGGTGTTCTCCATGTTCGCGAGCCATCCCCATGTGCAATTCCGATTCCGCCACCGACACCTTGGCGTCGGGCGCCACGATCCGCCTCCGCCGCCTGCGCACCGACGACCTGCCGCAAGTCGCCGGCTTCCCGTTCACCGCCTCGATCCACAAGCCGCTGGACGATCCGGCCGCGCTCAACGCGGCGCACACTCACAACGGCCTCTGGGACAACGAGGCGGGCGCGGCTGCCATCGTCGAAACCGCCACCGACCGCCTGATCGGCACGACCCAGTTCTACCGGTCCGCGCCCTGCATCCACGGCCTGGAGCTGGGCTACATCCTGCACGACCGGAATGATCGCGGCCGGGGTTTAGGCATCGAGGCCCTGCGCCTAATCACCGACCACCTGTTCGCCGCCTTCCCGACCGTGCATCGCCTGCAACTGGTCATCGCGGCGTGGAACGTGGCGAGCTGGAAGCTGGCGGAACGCTGCAGCTACATCCGCGAAGGACTACTGCGGAGCGCCGGCTTCGGCGACGATCCAGCCGACTGCCTGCTCTACGCCCGCACGCGCCGCGACTGGGCCGAGGAGCAGCACCGCCCCGTGAGCCTGGGCGGATGAGCCTCACGATCCCCTCTGTCACCACCGCGCGGCTGGTGCTTGAGCCACTCGCCCCCGCGCACTCGATCGGCATGTTCGCCCTGTGGTCGGAGCCGGAGGTTTGCCGCTATTCCGGCCCGGCCCACGACCTCGACGGCCAGCCTATCCCCCTGCCCGCCGGGACCCCTGCGGACAGCGATCGGATCCTGGCGTTCTTCCTCGCCGGCGCGGCTGAGGGGACGCGGTTCCGCTGGGCGATGCTGATCCAGGAGACCGGCGCCTTCGTCGGCGCCGTGGGTTTCAACCACCTCGGCGCCTGCGCGGAACTGGCGTGGCACCAGCGGCCCGAATTCTGGGGCCACGGCCTGATGACCGAGGCGGGGCGGGCGGCCCTGGACTGGCTGCTCACGGATGGCCGGGCCGCCGAGGTCGAGGCCTTCATCGACCCAGCCAACACAGCTTCGGTCCGGCTCGCCTGCCGCCTGGGATTCACCCCCACCGGCGAGGTCTCCGACGGCGCGGAGCGCTACCTCAGTAGATCAGGTGATCCCGCCGCTCGGCGATCCAAGCGCTCTCGTCGGGCCCGGTGATCGCGTCCAGGTCGGCCGGCGTCGCGGCGGGGTCGTCGACCCATGCGCGCAGTTTCGGGCCGCCGTTGATCACGTCGATGGCCAGCTTGCCGATCTCGTATTCGTAGGGGAAATCGCGCCACAGCGGATAGTCCGGCTGAAGCGCGCGGATCGCCTTGAATGCCAGCGCCTGCACCCGCCAGGGCCGGAAGGCGGCGTGGTCGTAGTCCGGCCCCTCGGTGTGGATCATCACGCCGGCGCAGAGCTTGCCCACATGCTTGTGGAAGGTCGGCTCGAACCAGCAGTCGCGCAGGCGGCACCCCTCCAGCCAGTGCGGCGCCAGGGCCTGCATCTGGCCAATCACCGCCCGGGCGTCGATGTCGGGCGCGCCGAACAGCTCCAGCGGCCGGGTGGTGCCGCGCCCCTCCGAGAGGGTCGTCCCCTCCAGCATCACCGTGCCGGCATAAGCCCGAGCCATGAACAGGTTCGGCGCGTTCGGGCTGGGGTTGACCCAGGCCCGCTCGCCCAACGGCCAGCCGTAGCCGGGCGCGGCCTCGGGCGCCCAGCCTTCCATGGCGACCACCCGGTACTCGACGTCGAGCTTCAGCGTTGCGATGAACCAGTGGCCCAGCTCGCCCATGGTCATGCCGTGGCGCATCGGCATCGGCCCGCCGCCGACGAAGCTCTCCCAGCCCGACTCCAGCGTCAGTCCCTCGACGGGCCGGCCCGCAGGGTTGGGTCGGTCCAGGACCCACACCGCCTTGCCGTGCCGCGCCGCCGCCTCCAGCACGTACCGCAGGGTGGTGATGAAGGTGTAGATGCGGCAGCCCAGGTCCTGCAGGTCGACCAGCAGGACGTCGAACGTTGCCATCGACGCCTCGGTCGGCCGGCGCACCTCGCCGTACAGGCTGAAGACCGGCACGCCCAGGATCGGGTCGTTGAAGTCCGGGCTCTCGACCATGTTGTCCTGCTTGTCGCCGCGCAGGCCGTGCTGCGGCCCGAAGGCGGCGGTCACGGTCAGGTCCGGGCAGGCGGCCAGGGCGTCCAGGGTGTGCGTCAGGTCCGCCGTAACCGAGGCCGGATGGGCCAGCAGCGCCACGCGGCGCCCCTTGAGCGGAGCCCGCAGGGCCGGGTCGGCCAGCAGGCGGTCGATGCCGAATCTCATGGCCGCGAGGGTGGGGCAAGTTCCAGCGCAAAGCCATCCGCGTGGTGGAAATCCGGTCTGCCAGCCGGGTGACGCAGCGACCAGTAGGACAGCGCACCATCTCGGTCCTCGATCACCGCCGTGACGCCCACGGCCCAGACCGCGTCCGCCGGCAGGTCCAGGGTCCAGGTCGCGGCCACGACGCCCGCGCCCGCCGCCGCCAGCGCCGGCGCCCCGATATCGGCATCCGCCATGCCCGCCCGATAGCCGTCGAACCGATAGGCCGCCCATGCCCCCGACGGCGCCAGGTTCAGTTCCCGGTAGGCGGCAGCGCCTCGGACCTTCACGAACGCCTCCAGGCAGGTACGGCGCCAAAGCTCATCTGTCCGCGCGCCCGCCCGGCCGCTGAACGACAGGCCCTGGACCCCATACCGCAACCTCAGCCCCTGCTGGCCAAGCCGCTCGACATCCACCGTCAGGGCGTCGAGCACGGCGCAGTGGAAGTCCGGATGAATCAGAAGCGGGTGCGACATCGCCCAAGGTTATCGCGTTGCGACCGCTGTCGAAATGTCCACCAACCGCGCGAACCAGAGATGCTCACCCGCTCCCCCCACGAGTGTCATCCCGATTTCGCGGCACGCGACCAATCGCCCGCCGTCTGCACGCCTGCGCTAGGCGCTGCGACCCGCGGAAATCCGTACGCCTGTTCGAGACTTGGGGATGGGTCCCGGTCCCCCGGCTCGGCCTCCGGCCGACCCGAGGACAGGCTTTGGCTGCGCTAAAACCGGGATGACATCCGTGGGGTTTCTCTTCACGCCGAGCCTGTCAGAACACGCTCCATCCCGTGAGCTTGACCAGCCGCTCCAGCGCCCGCGCGCCCACGTACGACGTGCCCGCCTCGTCCAGTCCCGGCGACCACACCGCCACCGCCGCCTTGCCGGGCACGATCGCCAGGATGCCGCCGCCGACGCCGCTCTTGCCCGGCAGGCCGACCTGGTAGGCGAACTCGCCCGAGGCGTCGTAGTGGCCGCAGGTCATCATCACCGCCGCGATCCGGCGCGCGCGCTCCGGCGTGGTGACATAGGTCCCGTTCAGCGGGTCCGTGCCCCCCGCCGCCAGGAACAGGCCGGCCCGCGCCAGTTGCCGGCAGGTGATCCGCAGGGCGCACTGGTTGAAGTAGACCTTGAGCGCGTCCTCCACCGGACCCGTCATGTTGTCGAAGCCGCGCATGAAGTTGGCCAGCGCGTAGTTGCGGAAGCCCGTGGCGGCCTCGGAGGCGGCGACTTCGGCGTCGACGTCGATGACCGGTGCGTCGGCCCAGATGCGCAGGGCGTCCCGAATGTCGGCGATCCCCGCCTCGGGCGGCCGCCCCGCCAGCAGGGCGTCGGTCACCACCACGGCGCCGGCGTTGATGAAGGGGTTCCGCGGGATGCCCCGCTCGTGCTCCAGCTGGACGATCGAGTTGAACCGCGAGCCCGACGGTTCGCGCCCCACCCGCTTCCAAAGGTCCTCACCCAGCCGTTCCAGCGCCAACGTCAGGGTGAAGACCTTGGAGATGCTCTGGATCGAGAACGGGATCCAGGCGTCGCCGGTCTCATAGGCCTCGCCCTGACAGGTGATCACCGCCAGGCCGAACCGGCGAGCGTCCACCCGGGCCAGGGCCGGGATGTAGTCGGCGACCTTGCCGCCGCCCAGTTGGTCCTTCATCTCGCGGCCGACAGCGGCGACGATTTCAGCGAGATCAGGCGTGGCGGTCATCGCGCGTCCATGCATCTGTAGAATCAAACGAACGCTACCACGTGACCGCTGCGAAAAGCCGCGCCTATGATGGCAGTCGACCGCGTGAGTCTGTCGTCACCTAAGGATCGCTCTTGGCCTCCGAGACCGCCACCGACGCGCGAGACACGACCCCCGGCCAGCCGGCGGCGGCCAAGCGTCTGTCGGCCTGGCTGAAGGGCTACAAGCCCCTGCCCGGCGTGCCCGACGAAATGTTCGATGCCCAGGGCCGCCCGCGCGACCACTGGATCGCCTTCCTGGGCGAATTCGCGGCCTATGCCGAGGCGGCGACCCGCGGCGGGTTCGGTAACAACACCCGCCACCTGCGCGACACCGGCGCCTCGCACCGAATCTATGGCGAGGAGAACGAGCGCAGCTGGCCGATCGAGCCGATGCCGCTGATCCTGGGGCAGAGCGAATGGGAGGAGATCTCGGCCGGGGTCGCCCAGCGCGCCAACCTGATCGAGGCGGTGCTGCAGGACCTGTACGGCGAGGGCAAGCTGGTGGCCGAGGGCGCCCTGCCCGCCGCCGCCATAACGGGCAGCCCCGACTTCCTGCGCGCCATGCGAGGCGCCAAGCCCGCGGGCGGGCGATTCCTGCAACTGTATGCGGCGGACCTGGGCCGCGGACCCGACGGCAAATGGTGGGTGCTGGACGACCGCACCCAGGCCCCGGCGGGCGCCGGCTATGCGCTGGAAAACCGGCTGGTGGTCAGCCGCTCATATCCCAACCTCTACAACGCCATGAACGTCCACCGGCTGGCGCCCTTTTTCGACGCCTTCCGCAAGGGCTTGTCGCTGGCCGGCGACCGCAGCGACCCGCGCATCTGCCTGCTGACCCCCGGCCCGTTCAGCGAGACCTATTTCGAGCAGGCCCACCTGGCGCGTTACCTCGGCTTCCTGCTGGTGGAGGGCGACGACCTCGTGGCCCGGGACGGCAAGGTCTATGTGCGCACCATCGCCGGGCTGAAACGCGCCGACGTCATCCTGCGCCGGGTGGACGCCGATTTCCTGGACCCGCTCGAGCTCAACGCCGCCTCGCGCCTGGGCACGCCGGGCATGCTGGAGGCCATCCGCGAGGGCGGGGTCGCGGTGATGAACATGCCGGGCTCCGGCGTCGCCGAGTCCCGCGCCCTGATGGGGTTTCTGCCGACCCTCGCGCGCCGGCTGCTGGGCGAGGACCTCAAGCTGTCCAACGTCGCCACCTGGTGGTGCGGACAGCCGCGCGAACGCGATCTGGTCGAAAGCACCATGGACGACCTGATCATCGCCCCGGCCTTCCAGAGCGGTGACCCCGCGGCGCGGCAGCCGCGCCTCGTGGCGGACCTGAACGACGCCGAGCGCGCCGCGCTCCGGCAGCAGTTCACGGACCGCCCGGGGGACTTCGTGGGCCAGGAGGTGGTGCGCCTGTCGACGATGCCCATGCTGCGTGACGGGGCGCTGGAGCCCGCGCCCTTCGTGCTGCGGGTGTTCGCGGCCGCGACACCGGACGGCTTGAAGATCATGCCGGGCGGCTTCTGCCGGATATCGGACCGCCACGACGTCCGGGCGATCTCGATGGGCGACGGCGCGCGCACCGCCGACGTCTGGATCATCGACGACAAGCCCGTCGAGCGCCTGAGCCTGATCCCCAGCCGCGACGACGCCAAGGTGCGCCGCATC
>JANPKX010000683.1:0-9238 GCA_031426235.1 Alphaproteobacteria bacterium
CCGACACCGGCGCCTATGCCTGGCACTATCAGACGACGCCGGGGGAAAGCTGGGACTACACGGCGACCCAGCAGATCATGCTGGCGGACCTGAAAATCGCCGGCCAGGACCGCAAGGTGCTGATGCAGGCGCCCAAGAACGGCTTCTTCTACGTGATCGACCGGGCGACCGGCCAACTGATCTCGGCCAAGCCCTACGCCAACATCACCTGGGCCAGCGGCGTGGACATGAAGTCCGGCCGACCCATCGAGACCGCCGGCGCGCGGTATGAGAAGGCCGCAGTCCTGCAGGTGCCGGGCCCCTTGGGCGCGCACAACTGGCAGCCAATGGCGTTCAACCCGAAGACCGGCCTGGTCTACATCCCGACCAATGTGACGCCCTTCGCCTACACGGACGACAAGGGCTTTGCGTACAAGGGCGGGGCCTGGAACGTGGGGGTCGACATGCTGGTCAATTCCCTGCCGACCGACGAAGCGACCCTGAAGGCCGTGACCGCCTTAGTGAAGGGCAGCCTCGTGGCCTGGGACCCGGTGCAGCAGAAGGCGGTCTGGACTGTCGAGCACCCCTACTTCTGGAACGCCGGGGTACTCTCGACGGCCGGCGGACTGGTGATCCAGGGCTCGGCCCAAGGCGAACTGGCCGCCTACGACGCGGCCGCGGGCAAGAAGCTTTGGACCTACAAGACCGGCAACGGCGTGATCGCAGCGCCCATGACCTATGAGCTCGGCGGCGAGCAATATGTTGCGGTGATGGTCGGCGTCGGCGGCGGCGGCCAGATCTCGGCGCCCGGCTCGATGCCGACCCGACCGCGTCTGCCGGGCCGGCTCCTGGTGTTCAAGCTGGGCGGGACGGCCAAGGCGCCGGACTTCCCGGTCCCGGCTCAGGCCCCCATCGATGTGGCGGGATTGTCGTCGGCGGGCGATGTGAAGCACGGCTTCGCGGTGTTCCACCAGAACTGCCAGGTCTGCCACGGCCCGAACGCCTCGGGCTCGTGGCTGCCCGACCTCAAGCGCTCGCCGATGTTGCAGACCGCGGAGAACTGGAAGGGCGTGGTCATCGACGGCGCCAGCGCCAGCCGCGGCATGGCCAGCTTCGCGCGCTTCCTGAGCCCCAAAGACGCCGAGGACGTGCGCGCCTATGTGATCACCGAAGCCCGCAAGGCCGCTGTTGCGCCCGTCGCGGCCTCGCCGATGCCGGCGGGCTGACCATCGCGCAGTGGCTCCCCCTTTTGGGGGAGTTCCGGCGAAGCCGGTGAGGGGGTCCTCAAAGGCCGTGGATGACCCCCTCCGGCGCTTCGCGCCACCTCCCCCGAAGGGGAGGAATTGAGGGCCGGCTTTCCTCAGGCGCGAAGGATCGGCTAACGTCCGCGCATGAACGCGCCCTTCAAGACCGACGACCTGCCGCAGTGGCGGCTGGACGACCTCTACGCCAGCCGTCAGGACCCCCGCATCGAGGCGGATCTGGCCGAATCCGAACGACTGAACCGCGAGTTGGCCAAGCTGGAGGGCCGCATGCTCGCGACCCGGGGCAAGCCCACGGACCTTGGTCGGATCATCGACCATGGCATCCAGCTCTACGAGGACGCGACCAACGCGATGTGGGGCGTCGGCGCCTATGGTTCGCTTTCGGCCTCCACCCAGCGCGACAATCCGGCCTGGGCCAAGTTTGAATCGGATCTGCGTACCCGCACCTCGCAGATCGCCCAGCTCAGCCTCTTCTTCACCCTGGAGATCAACAAGCTGGAGGAGAGCGAGCTGGAAGCTTCCCTTCGCGCCTTCCCCAAGGCCCAGCGCTGGCGGCCGTGGCTGCGGCGCGTCAGGGCCGGGCGTCCGCATGAGCTGAGCGCGGACCTGGAACGCCTGTTGATCGACAAGGCGCCTGCCGTCGCCAACTGGGGCCGGCTGACCGACGACACCCTGGCCGGGCTGCGCGCCAAGGTCGACGGCGAGAGCCTGACCCTGGCCGAAACCCTGAATCTGATGTCGGATTCCGATCCGCGGCGGCGCAAGGCGGCGGCGCAGGGCCTGTCGAAGGCGCTGAACGATCGGACCTCCACTCTGGCCCTCTCGCTGAACACCCTGGCGTTCGAAAAGCAGGTCGAGGACCGCTGGCGCAAGTACCCCTCGCCAGCAGCCTCGCGCCATCTGGCCAACGAGGTCGACGCCGACGCTGTGGCCGCCCTGGAGGCCGCCGTGGTCGAGGGCTACGAGGCCGTCAGCCACCGATACTACCGGCTCAAGGCCAAGATCATGGGCCGCAAGGTCCTGGACCACTGGGACCGCAACTGCCCGCTGGATGAGGCCGCGCCGCGCGTCTTCTCCTGGTCCGAGGCCAAGTCGATCGTCCTGGAAAGCTTCACCGCCCTGGCGCCATCGTTCGCCGCCACGGCGCAGACGTTCTTCGACCAGCCCTGGATCGACGCACGCCCCCGGGCCGGCAAGCAGTCAGGGGCCTATGCCCACCCGGTCACCGCCAACCGGCACCCCTATGTGTTCATGAACTACATGGGCGAACGGCGCGACGTGCTGACCCTGGCGCACGAATTGGGCCATGCCGTGCACCAGACCCTGTGCCAGCCGATGGGCACCCTCCTGGCGGACACGCCCCTGACCCTGGCCGAGACCGCCTCGATCTTTGGCGAGGGACTGGTCTTCGAAAAGCTGCTGGCCGAGGCCTCGCCCGCCGAGCGGCGCGGACTGCTCGCGGGCAAGATCGAGGACGGGATCAACACGGTGGTCCGCCAGATCGCCTTCCACCGCTTCGAGACGCGCCTGCACGACGCCCGGCAGGCCGGTGAACTCTCGGCGGACGACATCGGCGCCCTGTGGATGGAGACGATGACCGAGAGCCTGGGGCCGGCCATCCGGCTGGGCAAGGGTTACGAGCCGTTCTGGGCCTACATCAACCACTTCGTCCACGCGCCGTTCTACGTCTACGCCTACGCCTTCGGGGACCTACTGGTGCGCGGCCTGATGGAGAAGCGGCGCGAGGACCCGGTCGCCTTTGCGCCCGCCTACGAGAAGCTGCTCGCCGCCGGTGGCACGGTCACGTATGTCGAGGCCCTGGCCGCCTTTGGGTTGAACCCGCGCGAGAAGGCGTTCTGGGCGGCGGGCATGAAGCACCTGGAGCGCCTGGTGGACGAGTTCGAGGCGCTGGTCTGAGGGCGTCGCGACACGCGAGGATGGGCGCCCGGACAGCTATTCGGTTGCCGTGGCGCGGCGATCCGCTGACAGACGGCGCACATCGCCAACGGGACTTCCCATGACCGAAACCCCGACCGACGCCCCGGCGCCGAAGTCTTTCGCCACCGAAACGGTCGAACTGGCCAAGACGGTAGTGATCGCCCTGCTGATCGCCCTGGTTCTGCGGGTGGTGCTGTTCCAGCCGAACACCATCCCCTCGGCGTCCATGGAGCCAGGACTGCTGACCGGCGATTATATGCTGGTCAGCAAGTGGGACTATGGCTGGAGCCGTCATTCGATCCCGCTCAGCCCACCGCTGCCAGCCGGCAAGCTGTTTGCTCGTGCGCCGGAGCGCGGCGACGTGGTGGTGTTCAAGCTGCCCCGCGATGAGCGCCAGCTCTATGTGAAGCGGATTATCGGCCTGCCGGGCGATACCATCCAAGTGCGTGGCGGCGCGGTCAGCGTCAACGGCCAGACGATCCCGCGCGCCTACGACGGCCCGGCGCAAGACCCCGACTCCGGTCTCGATGTCACCCGCTACCGCGAGACGCTGGCGGACGGGACAAGCTACATCACTTTCGACCGCGGCGAGGGGCAGGAGGGGGACGACACCGAGGTCTACCGCGTCCCCGAGGGCCATTACTTTGCCATGGGCGACAACCGCGACAACTCGCTGGACAGCCGCTGGCCGCCGATGGCCATGGGGGTCGGGTTCGTGCCCGCCGACAACATCGTGGGCCGGCCGCGCATGGTGCTGGTTTCGTGGCGCGGGGGCGTTTCGCTGCTACAGCCCTGGACCTGGATCACCAAGTTCGACGTGGGGCGGATGTTCAAGCCTGTCCGATAGCACCTAGAGCGCCCACTCCGCTCGGCTGACAGCGCCGTTGTGGTCGACGTCGAGACGAGAGAGGTCGGCGGCCGTGATCTGCCCGTCCCGATCGGCGTCGAGGTGGTCGAACCCGGAACTGGCGCGGGCCAGGGCGGGTGCGGCGGCCGCGCCAACCGCCAGGGCAATGAGTCCGGCCAAGGCCAGCGGCAACCCACGACGCGTCCCCCTTCGAGGTCCGATCTCCGCTTCGATGAAACCCCGCACCGCCTCGCTGGCCGAGCGGCCGTCGTCGCGGCAGCGGGCCATGAAGGCCTGCTTGGTGGGATAGGGAAGACGAACCTCGAGGGTCTCGCTCTTCTTGGGCGTACGGGTGTTGGTCATGGCGATCGTAGGCAAACCGATTTCGGGCGCGCCGACCAGCAGAATTCTGTCCGGACAGCCGGTCAGGCGGGGTTCGGGAATCCGCCCGCGCGGGTGACCGACGCCGCCGCCGCCTTGCCCAGCAGACCAGAGGCCCACTGGCCGATCTCAATCAGCGCCGACAGGTCGTAGCCGGTCTCGAAGCCGGCTCTCTCCAGCATGTAGACCAAGTCCTCGGTCCCGATGTTGCCGGTGGCGTTCGGCGCGAAGGGACAGCCGCCCAAGCCGCCGACGCTGGCGTCTAGAATACTCACGCCGGCCTCCACGCCCGCAAAGGCGTTGGCGAGGCCCGTGTTGCGGGTGTCGTGGAAGTGCAGGCGCAGCGGAATATCGCCCATCACGCGCCGCGCCGCTTCGACGCGCCGGCGGACAATCCAGGGATCGGCGACCCCGATGGTATCGGCCAGGGCGATCTCGTCGACCTTGAGGTCGGCTGCTGCCTTGACGATTTCGATCACCCGCGACTCCGGCACCTCACCCTCAAACGGGCAGCCGAACGCCACCGAGACCGTCATCGAGACGGGCGGATCCCCGGGCTTCCGCGCCGCCATGATCGCAGCCAGCGCCTCGACCTGCTCGGCCGAACTGGCGCCCTGGTTGCGGATGCCGAAGCTGTCGGAGGCGCAGACCACCACGTTCGCCTCGTCACACCGGGCCGCCACACAGCGCTCCCAGCCGCGCATGTTGAGCACCAGACCGATCCGCGAGCGGCCCTGCGCGGACGGCAGAGCAGACATGATCTCCTCGGCGCCGGCCATCTGCGGCACCCGCTTGGCGTTGACGAAGGAGACCACCTCCATCCGGCGCGCGCCAGCCGCTTCGAGGCGCGCGATCATGTCCAGCTTCTGGGGGACCTCGAACAAGGTCTTTTCGTTTTGAAGGCCGTCGCGCGGGCCGACTTCCACGATCTCGATCCGCCGGCTCATCGGTTGGTCTCGTTCGCATCCATGTCGGCAGCTTCATAAACCCTGAGCACCACAGGATCACCCTTCGAGTAGTTCAGTCCCCCCACTTTCGCGACCTCGACGGCGCGGACCCCCCGCGCGGCGAGGGCGTTGCGGAACGCGGCGTCTTCCTGCTGCTCGACGATGGCGGGGCGGTGCTCGACCACGGCCTGGGCCGCCTCAGCCGGGCCGTCGAGTTCGGTGTCGGTACCCAGGGCGAAGACCAGGCTGGGCTCGGCATAGCCGGCCACGGCCACCGGCGCTTCGGCGATGCCCTGCCGGGGCAGCAGGCGGTTCTGCTCGAGAGCCCGCTCCAGCCGCGCAGAGACCCATAGCGGCGTCAGTCGCGGGGCCAGGACCGCCGCCAGGGCCGCATGCCCCAACAGCCCTAGGCCCAGGGCCGCCATGAGCGCTTGACGCGGCGCCCCGCGGATCATCAGCCACCCGCCCAACAGTCCGCCGCCCGCGAGCAGGGCGGCCGTGAGGCCCGCGGCCCAGGCGTCTGCGGGCTGCCCATAGAGGGAGAGCAGATAGACAACGCCGCCGGCCAAGGCCAAAGCGACCACGATCGCCAAGCCAGCGCCAAGCCAGCGTGAGAGACGGCCGATCGGCTCGGCCAGCGCCCGAGCGGCCAGCCACGCGAGCCCGCCATATGCCGGCAGCACGTAGTGCGGCAGCTTGGTCGGCAACAGCTCGAAGACCAGCCACGTCGGGACCAGCCAGGCCACGGCGAACCGGACGCCGGCCTCACGCCGGAAACGCCAAGCTGCGAGCGCCGCCGCGGGCATCAGGAGCGTGATGGGAAACGCCAGCAGCGGCATCAGGGCCGCATGGTAGCCAAAGGGCGCGCCATGGCTCTCCTGGCCGCCCGCCAGCTTGGGCGCCAGGTCCGATCCGATCGCCTGCGACCAGAAGCCGCCATCGGTCGCCACCGTGACCGCGCCGGCCCAGGGTCCCACGACCGCCGCCACAAGGATCAGGCCCCACCACCAGCGAAGCCGGCCCAGCCAGCTTAGACGACGATCCCAGATCATCAGGACCACGATCGTCAGCCCGACGACCATCGGCGCCACCGGACCCTTGATCAGGATAGCCGCCGCCAGCGCGCTCCAGAAGATCCAGACCACCCCCCGTCCGGCCAGCGCGCCGCCGCGATGGGCGAGGTAGAGGTGCGCCAGGGCGGCCATCGCCAAAGTCACCGTTCCGGCCAACGCCGCATCGGTTTTGGCGATCAGGGCTTCCGTCGAGAGCAGGAAGCTGGCCCCCAGCATCGCGCCGGCAAGCATGGCCATCGGCCGGCTGAGGAAAGCGCCGGCGCCCCAGGTGCATGCCGCCGCCGCCAGCATGGCGCCCAGCAGAGAGGGAATCCGATAGGCCCAGATCTGCCGCGCCTCGGGACTGGAGAGCAGGGAAACGCTGGCCGCCTGCAGCCAGTGGATGCCCACCGGTTTCTTGAAGCGCGGCCCCTCCTGGAAGCGGATCACGACGAAGTCGCGGCTCTCCAGCATCTGTGCGGTGGCCTGGGCGAAGCGGCTCTCGTCCCGGTCCAGAGGCGGCATCGCGATCAGGCCGGGCAGGCCCGCCAGGAAGGCGACGAAAGCGGCCAGCGCCGGTCCGCGCCAGCCTCGGCTCCATCGCGCCAGGGACTCATCCAGCGTCATGCCATCCTGATAGCATGATCCTTTCCCGCGCCGCCCTTTCCGGTATGGGAAGAGCATGAGCCCCGTCCCTGACATCTCCGTCGTGGTCCCGGTGTACGACGAGGAGGGCGCCGCGCCGGCGCTGGCCCGGGAGATCGCGGCCGCGTTCGCTGGCCGCGCCTTTGAGATCGTATTCGTCGACGACGCCAGCCGCGATGGTACGCGAGCGGCCCTCTCGGCGCTGTCCGGAGAGATCCCACAGCTCCGCGTGCTGGCCCATGCCCGCAACGCCGGCCAGAGCCGCGCGGTGCGGAGCGGCATCCTCGCGGCGCGAGGGGCGGTGATCGTGACCCTGGACGGCGACGGCCAGAACGATCCGGCCGACGGACCCGCGCTGGTGGAAGCGCTGCTGTCGGGGCCCCCTACCCTCGCCCTTGTCGGCGGCGAGCGGGTGAAGCGCCAAGACAGCCGGGCCAAGAAGCTGGCCTCCCGTATCGGCAACGGCGTTCGCAAGCGACTGCTGGGAGACACGGCCAACGACACCGGCTGCGGCCTCAAGGCGTTTCGGCGCGACGCGTTCCT
Organism: Alphaproteobacteria bacterium; assembly: GCA_031426235.1. Taxonomy (GTDB): domain Bacteria; phylum Pseudomonadota; class Alphaproteobacteria; order Caulobacterales; family Caulobacteraceae; genus Phenylobacterium. Next base: position 7,598 of record JANPKX010000683.1, read on the forward strand.
GAAGCTGCCCTACTTCGATCACATCCACCGCTACCTGCCGGCCCTGATGCTGCGCGAAGGCTACCAAGTCGCCTTTCGGCCCGTGAACCACCGGCACCGCCAGACCGGCCGATCCAAATACACCAACCTGGGGCGTCTCCTGGCCTCGGCCTCGGACCTGCTGGGTGTGATCTGGCTTCAGTCGCGCGCGCGGGAGCCTGGGGACGTCCGCGAGCTTTGAAGAGCGTGCGGGCCTGGAGTGCTGCGCGGTCAGCCCCGCCCACCGCAGCTGGCGGGGCCGAAACCTAAAGCTCGCGCCCCAGACGCTTTTCCACCTGGCTCTTTTCCCAAGCGCCATTGAGAAACGGCAGGATGTCGAACACCAAAGCGCCGTGGGACGCGACCCCCATCCCCCACCCTAAGGCAGGCCAGACGAACCACAGATAGCTTGGGTAGCCGGTCAGGTTCACCGCGGCCAGGACGGCGATCACCACGACATACTGAGTCAGATGGACGTAGAAGGCCTTCACTTTGCGCACATGGGCGAGCGCCAGGGCTTCCTCGGGGCGGACTTCTTGAGTGCGGGGATGGTCCATGTCGGGTTCCTTCAAGCGGTTGAAATCAATCTCGAACACCGCCGCGAGGGATTTCAGCGACTCCAGGCTGCCGGTCTGGCCGCGCTCGAGCCGCTGGATGGTGCGCACGCTGAGGCCGGAGACCTCGGACAGCTGCTCCTGGGACCAGCCCCGCTGCAGCCTCAGTTTCTGGATCAGCATGTTCAAAACCCTCGTCAGCGACGCGGCCGACCGTGGACTCGTCCCCCATTGGCCCGCCACGCCACGGCCCCGTCAATCGGCCGTCATTCGCCCGACAGCCGCCCGACACCCGTGAGGCCTCCGCCACTTGAGCCGACCTCTATGTGCCCGAGCCGGCGCTGAGCGCCTTCCGTTTCGCCGACCCAGAATGATCAGGTGAAGGCGCTCAGGATCAGGGTCACGACGGTCACATCGACAAGACGGGAAAGAATGAGGAGCATGGCGGCGTCCGTGGTCCAGGGTCTGGAACACGGTTAAGCAAGACCCGCGCCAAGTGAGGTTGCGCCCATGGCCCTGTTCTTCGACGCCGCCTGGTTCGACGATAAACTCAAGGATCGCGGCCTGTCCCGCGCCGTCATGGCCACCGCCGCCGGGCTTAGCGAAGCCGAGCTTTCACTGGTCTTCAAGGACCAACGGGAAGTTTCCGCCGGGCAGTTGGCGGCCTTTGCCGAGTTGTTGGGCGTGACAATCACGGAGGCGGCCAGCCGAGCGGGCGTGCGGATGCCTGTGCCACGCGAGGATCCGCTGAGGGCGCTGGAGCGAAGGGTCGCAGCTCTGGAGGCCGAGGTCGCGCGCCTGAAGGGTGGTTAGATATCCTCGCGGGCCTGACGGCCCTTGCGAGCGCGGCGGTCGAAGGCGCCGGACCATTCGATGCGGTTGTAAGCCACCCTCGCGCGATCCATCAGCGGCAGGCCAGCGCGCAGGCCGCGTCGCTCGCCATCCTGGCCGAGACGGTGCGCCTCGAACTCGCTTGCGCCGTGCGCAGGTTCGGCCGAGATCGGCCGAAGGGTAATCAGAGGACCTGATGGGACCAGCGCGTTCGCCGGCTCGCCGGACCCCGCCTCGG
>JANPKX010000684.1:0-4549 GCA_031426235.1 Alphaproteobacteria bacterium
GCCGACGGGGACGAGGCAACGGCCAGCGCCGAACCTGCGGCCTTCTGAACGGAAGTTGATGATCGGGCCCTTGGGGCCTGGGAAGCCCCAGCGGTGCTGGATGAGCCGTCCGCCGCCGCCCGCGCGGCCGGCGATTAGGAAGGCCGGGTCCGTGGGGCGGATCGAGGCGCGCGGCTCCAGGTTCGGGGCGCCGCCCTCCCAATCGATCTCGATGCGGAGCTGGCTGAAAGCCTGCAGGATGGACTGCAGGGAGTCCTCGAACCGGAACTCATTGCACATGACAATTCCTGTATAAAACCTGCAATCTAGGCGGCCGCGCTGCGGATGATGCGGCGAGCCTGGAACGGAGGGATGATGGCGGTGATGTGGGCGGCCCAACGCAAACGGGCGTCGCGTCGCACCGGGCCGGCCAGGCTCTCGAGGTCGTAGAGGCCGGGCCTCGAGCCGCGCAACAAGCGCTTGACCAGAACCTCGTCGGTATCGGTCTCGACCACCACTACATGGCCCAGCATGTCGGGCGAGGGCGGGGTGCGTTGGTCCTCGAAATAAATCAGGGCGCCGTCGTCGGCGATGCCGCGCATGGAGTGGCCGGCGACCTTGAGCGCGCGCGCCTGATCCGTGCCGCCCGGTGGAATCGGCGCCAGCTCGGCCGGATCCTGGCCGGTGGCGAACAGCACCACGCCGTCCGGATTGGCCCCCACCCAGCCGATCACCGGCGCCAGTCCCTGGGAGCCCGCGGTGCGCGCGGCGCCGTCGGCGTCGTAGAGCCACTCGGCGCTGACTCCGAAGGCCGCCGCGTAGTCCTTGGCCCGACGGTATGAGAAGGGCGCGTTGCCGTTCTCGTTGGACGCATAGGTGTTGCGGCTCCAGCCGAACGCCTCGGCGGCGGCCGAGGCGGTGTCGTAGCCCCGCTCGATGCGGGCCTGCCTGAGGCGGTGGGCGCGTCCGTCCATGGCTGTAGATAACCTACAAAATTGTTTGCCTCAAGCGGGGTGTAGGTTTTATACAGAACAGATGGCGCACATCGATCAACAGACATATTCCGTTCTCCGCCACGGCGGGGCGTCGCAGCGCAGAGCTTGCCTGGAGATGCACGTCAGTTCCGGACGTGGGTCGGCGCTGGAGGCGAATTTTCGTGCGCCCAGACCGGGCGGCGGACGGGCGGGCCCGCGCTTCGCCCGGCACCGCGCGCATGTCGCCGCCGTAATGGCGCAGGGCGGCTTCCCGACTCTGGCCCTGCCGACGAGGCCGCGATGAGCCGCGCCACGGAAACCCAGCCGAAGGGCGCCGCCGGCGTGGTGGCCGGGGCGCTGGCCTGCCGCAAGCCGGGCGAGCGGGCGCGGTTCCTTCGCGAACTGCTGGCCCACACGGCGGCCGGCATCGTGGTGATCGAGGGTGAGCGGGAGGCTGCCGAGGCGGTCTATCGCCTCGCCGACGCGGTGGTAGCGCGCGCATGCCGGGTCTGAGGGATCCCGCTCGGGCGGCGCGCGAGCGCCTGCTGCGGGCCGAGCGCCTGGCCCGCGCGCGCGCGCAGGGCGAGGCCGTGGAGGCGGGCGTCGCCGAGACCGTGGCGCTGTCGCGTGCGCGGGGCGCGGCCTTCGCCGAACCGGAGGGTGAGGCCCGGCGCGGCCCCTATCGGCGGCAGGCGGGGCTGGACTGGCTGGCCGCGCGCGGGCGGATCGACAGCGCGGCGCTCCGTGCAGGCCTCGCCTATGGCTGGGCTTGGCGGCGGGCGCGGGGCGAGGCCACGATCCCCTCGTCCCTCGGCGGGGCGGGCGGCGGCGCGAGCGGAGGCGGCGGCCCGCCGCTGGCGCAGGTCCTGGCCCATGCCGAAGCCACGGCGGGCGCTCACCGCCGGCTGGACGCTTATCGCCAGAAACTCTCCCGCCAACCCGACCTGATCGCCGCCTGCGACCAGATCTGCGGCGCCGAATTCACGCCCCGGGAGGCCGCCGCGGGCGACCGCGACGCGGTGCGGCTGGAGGCGCTGGTCAAGGTGGCGCTGGATATTCTGGCGGGATGAGGGGGTGCTCTCCGCGCACCGCTGTGTCGCGAGTTCGCTGCGCGCCTTGCAGCGCTGTGCGGCGGTCCCCGCGACCCACCCCAGCCACCCTACCTTATCGGCCGAAGGCGCCGCGCGGCCCGAGACTCCCCGGCTTGGGCATACTGGGTTTGCTCCCAAACATCACAGGCATCCTCTCGGGCCGAATCCGCACGGACAGCATGGACAATTTTGCGAGTGACATGATGGGCTGGCCAAGCCCCGATGACGAGCGCGACGCGCTTGAGAGGCAGCAAAAGCGGCGCAATCCGAAGTGGAAGCGCGGCGATCCTTATTTGTTCTAAGGCGGGGGATCGCGGCGGCCACTGTGTCGAAAGTGGCTGCGGCGCCCCTGAGTTGCTCAGTTGCCAACATGTTCTTTACCCCGACGTTGGCCCGCCATAGGCTGGCCAAATGCACCCGCGTGTCGACACAGCCCTGTTTCCGGTCGGTCACAACATCGACTACGACAGCGCCGAGGAGGTGGCCGAGCTCGCGGATCTGGAGGCCCAGGCGCGGGACTTCATGGGCCAATACCGATGGACGCCGCCGATTGAGGACATGGTGCTCGCCTTCGGCATCGGCCAGATTCTTGCGCTTTTCCTCGTCCGGTTCGCGCCGGGTGGGAAGCCCGAGGACGCCGAGCGCTGGGTGGTTGCTGCGGCCAACGGGCCGAACATGCATTTCGAGACGGACGACACGCCCACACCGGCCCTCGCGCTCAAGCTCTACTGCGCCATCGGGCAGGATTGGGCGGACACGGTGATCGCCGGCGGTAGCCTCGACGACTCCTATCCGATCCCGGTGGCGCCGACGCGGGAGCATGCCGAGATCCTGCTCTGGAATGTCGAGTTCATCCGCAAGAAGTTGATTCCGATTGCCTGGGGACCCCCCTGGAAGCCGCCCACATCTGCGCCTGGTCTCACCCAAGGTCGACCGCGAGGTGAGCCTAAACCAGCCCGAAAACGGCGAGAATAGCGAGGACGCCGTCGCTTGGGGCGCTTGCGTCCCTGAGGACGCCGGTGCGGGCAGGCGACACGTAAGCGACAGGGTTCGACCGAGAGAGGCGCTGGTCAAGGTGGCGCTGGATATCCTGGCGGGGTGAGGGCCTTAGACGGCGCCGTTCGCGCTTCGCCAGCGGCGGGCGAGGGCGTTGGCGCAGTCCGCGCCGACATCCGCGAATTCCGGGATGCGAGGCGGCGCGGCGGCGATAGGGTGGCGCATCACTCGAAACCCGGGAGGGACCGCCCATGAAGACCCTGTCTGTAACTTTTGGCCTGTGGCTTGGCCTGGCGGTGCTGGCCCCCGTCGCGAAGGCGGCGGATACCGCCAGCCTGACCGTGACCTTCAAGGGTCTGACCGCCCGTCAAGGCGCGGTGATGTTCGTCGTCGTGAACAGCGCCGAGGCCTATGCCGATAAGGCCAAGCCGGTCGCCCAGGGGATGCTGCCGGTGGGCGGCGAGGCGACCGAGGTCAGCCAGACGTTCAGCGGCCTCGCGCCCGGCCGCTATGCCATCAAGGCGTTCCATGACGTGAACGGCGACGGCAAGATGGGCGCCAATCCGTTCGGCATTCCCAACGAGCCCTACGCCTTCTCCAACAATGCGGTCGGCGCCATGGCGCCGCCGAAGTGGGAGGCGGCCGGCTTTGACGTGAAGGCCGGCGACAATATCCACACCATCACCATCGATTGAGCCGGAGGGACCTGCCGTGAGCGCGCAAATGGATCGTCGCCGTCTCCTTCAATTCATGTCGGGGGCCACAGCCTGCGCCGTCCTGACGCCGGAACTGGCCCAGGCCGCTGCCCAGCTTCGCCGGGGCGCGGCTTCGGGGGTCGACTGGACGGTGGCCTTCGCCGACCTGGAGGCGGACGTGGCGCGCGCGCCCATGCGTCGGATCGCGGGCCGCGCGCCCGAGGGGCTGGCGGGGAGCCTCTACCGCAACGGGCCGGGCAAGTTCCACAGGCCCGGCGGCTCGGTCGACCACTGGTTCGACGGCGACGGCCTGATGCGCGCGTTCCGGATCGCGGACGGCGCCGCGACGATGGAGGCGCGGTTCATCGACACGCCGAAACGGCAGACCGACACCGCGGCCGGCGCCGTGGTCACGCCCGGCTTCGGCACGCCCGCGCGGCCGGGCGCCAAGGTGCGGAGCGCCGACGACACCAACGCGGGCAACATTTCCGTGATGCCGGTGGGCGACGAGCTCTGGGCGCTGTGGGAGGCCGGTTCGCCGATCGCGATGGACCCTAAGGACCTGTCGACCAAGGGGTTCAAGACGCTGCGGCCCGACCTGGCGCACATGCCCTTTCTGGCGCATCCCCGGCACGAGCCCGGCGGCGACACCTGGAACCTGGGGATGAACGGCGATAAGGCGGTGGTCTGGCGCCTGGCCGGCGACGGGTCGCTGACGTCGGCCGATGTGATCGACCTGCCTCAGGCCAGCTATGTGCACGACTTCACGGCCACCCGGACCAAGCTGATCGTGATCCTTCAGCCGTGGATCCAG
>JANPKX010000685.1:0-3574 GCA_031426235.1 Alphaproteobacteria bacterium
ACGTCGCCCGCCGCAATGACGAGCTGGGCGACCTGTCGCGGGCCCTGGAGGAGCTGGCCAAGGGTGGCTGGCGGGCCGTGGGACTGGACGGCGATGCCGACCGGGGCCTGGACGCGGTGCTGGACGGTTCGGCCACAGTCCTGGTGCTGGGCTCCGAGGGCGAGGGCATCCGCCGGCTGGTCGCCGAACACTGCGACGAATTGGCCAAGATCCCCATGCCCGGAGGCTTCGAGAGCCTGAACGTCTCGGTAGCCACAGCGATCGCGCTCTACGAGGCCTCTCGGCCGCGCTGACGGCACGGCGACCGCCACCTGATGGGTTGCAGCCATGGCCCGGCTGACGCATTGAAGCGTTGATGCTGGAATACCTTCTCTCCCCCTCCGCCCTCTCAGCCCTGCTCCAGGTGCTGATGATCGATCTGGTCCTCGCCGGCGACAACGCGGTCGCGGTCGGCTTGGCTGCCGGGGGCCTGCCGCCCGAGCAACGCCGAAAGGCGATCTTCTGGGGCCTCGTCGCCGCCGTCGTGACGCGGATTGGCTTCGCGCTGATCACCACCCAGCTGCTCGGCATCGTCGGCCTTCTGTTGGCTGGCGGCGTCCTGCTGCTGTGGGTCTGCTGGAAGATGTGGCGCGAGCTGCGCGAACAGGCGATCGCCGGCGAGGTCGCCGCCGAGGCGGCCCTGGACGACGACTCGACGACGGAACCGGCGCTCAAGCCGAAGACCTTCCGCGCCGCCCTGATCCAGATCCTGATCGCTGACGTCTCGATGTCTCTGGACAACGTGCTGGCCGTGGCCGGCGCGGCGCGCGAGCATCCGGAAATCCTGGTGTTCGGCCTGATTTTGTCGATCGCGCTCATGGGCCTGGCCGCCCACGCCATTGCCCGCCTGCTGCACAAGTATCGCTGGATCGGTTACGTGGGCCTCGTCATCGTGCTCTATGTGGCGCTGCACATGATGTATCAGGGCGCTCACGACGTGATCGCCGATCTGGGCTATGCCGCACAGTTCAACGCCGCCATGCCAGACTTCCTGGACGTGAAGCCGCAGGCGCCCGCACCTTAGGGGCTTAGGCCGGCTGCAGTTCCGGGCCGCCGAACCGCTCGCGCCATTCGGCGACCTGGGCGTCCTCGACCTTGCGGAACAGCACCTCCGGCGCGCGGATCGGCCCGCCGGGTGCCAGGAAGGTCGGCAGGCCGCCTAGCTCAGGCCAGGCGTTCGGCTCCGGCTCACCCAACGCCTCGGCGATCCGCCCGGCGGCAAAGGGAATGAAGGGCGCGGACAACCTGGCGAACAGCGCCACGAGGTTCAGCCCCACGTTCACCACCGTTCCCGCGCGCACCACGTCGGTCTTCATGGCCGTCCAGGGCGCCGCCTCGGTCAGGTAGCCGTTGCCCAGAACCCAGATCTGGCGGAGCGCCGTGGTCGCCTTGCGGAACTCGCGGTCCTCCAGATGGCCCGTCAGTTCGGCCAGCTTGGCGGTCAGATCGCCGCTCAGCCGTTCTTCAAGCGCTGTGAGTTCGCCGCGCGGCGGCACCACGCCTTCGAACCGCGTCTCCGCGAATTTGCAGATCCGGTTGACGAAGTTGCCCAGCACGTCGGCCAAATCGGCGTTCACCTGAGCCTGGAACTGCTCCCAGACGAAGGTTGCGTCCGAGGTCTCCGGCGCATTGGCGGTGATCCACCAGCGCCAGTAGTCAGGCGGCAACAGCTCCAGCGCCTGGTCCATGAACACGCCGCGGCTCTGCGAGGTGGAGAACCGGCCACCGTAGTAGTCCAGCCAGTTGAAGCCTTTCAGCGTGTCTACCAGCTTCCAGGGCGCGTTCTGGCCTGCGTTCACGCCCATCAAGGTCGTGGGAAAGCCCACGGTGTGGAAGGGCACGTTGTCCTTACCCATGAACTGCACGTACCTGACGTCGTCCGCCTCGGGGGCGCGCCACCAGCGCTGCCAGGCGCCGTCACCCGTCAGGCCCTGCGCCTCCGCCCACTCCGCCGTGGCCGCGATGTATTCGATCGGCGCGTCGAACCAGACGTAGAACACCTTGCCCGCCAGCCCTTCTAGGTCCGGCGTCACACCATCCGGGTTCGGCCCCCAGTCGGCAGCGTTGACCGGCACGCCCCACTCCAGGTCGCGCGTGATGCCGCGGTCCTGCAATCCCTCGTCCAGCCACTTCAGCGCGATGGACGTGACCAGCAGCGGCCACTCGCCCTTCTTGGCCTCGATCCAGTCGCGCAGTCGGCCGGCGAATTGGCTCTGCAGCAGGAACAGGTGCTTGGACGGCCGGATCTCGATCTCGGTCGAGCCCGAGACTGCCGAGCGCGGATGCAGGAGGTCCGCCGGGTCCAGCACCCGCGTGCAGTTCTCGCACTGGTCGCCCCGCGCGCTCTCGTAGCCGCAGTGCGGGCAGGTGCCGATCACGTAGCGGTCGGGCAGGAAGCGGCGGTCGGCGCGCGAATAGACCTGCTGCGTCACCCGCTCCTCGACGAACCCGGCCTCCCACAGGGTCTGGGCGAACTGCTGGGTCAGGCGGTGGTTCTGCGGCGACGAAGAGCGCCCGAAATGATCCCAAGAAAGGCCGAACTTTGCGCCGAGGTCGCCCTGTACCGCATGGGCCTTAGCGCAGAAGGTCGCGGGATCCATCCCCGCCTCGGCCGCCGCCAGCTCGGTCGGCGTGCCGTGCTCGTCGGTGGCGCAGATGTAGAGGGTCTCGCGCCCCCGCGCCCGCTGGAAGCGGGCATAGACGTCGGCCGGCAGCATGGAGCCCGCCAGAGTCCCCAGATGCTTGATCCCGTTGATGTAGGGCAAGGCCGAGGTAATCAGGATGCGGGGCATGCGTGGCTCTCGAAATGAGGAGAAGGCGCGGCTTATAGGCTGCGTGCGCCAAACGCCAAACCCACGCCGCCAAGAAACGCTCGCCAAATGCCGTTATCGGCGCAAACTCGCTGCACAAGCGAAGTCGGCGCCCCTTGAGTCTCAAGCGGGACACCGCCTCGATCGGGAGGATACCATGCGAAAGATCTTGCTTGCGGCAGGCGCCTTGGCTTGCCTGACGCTTACGGCCTGCGGCGAAAAGCCGGCGGACACCGCGGCCGCGCCCGTCGAGGCGCCGAAGAAGTCCCTGGCCCGCCCCGCCCCGCTCTACGCTGGACAGGAACAGGTCCAGTCGGTCGCGTCCGGGTCGGTCACCGCCGCATCCGGCGGCGGGCTGGACCTGGCCGCCAAGGCAACCACCGACGGCGCGGGTTGGACCCAGGTCGGCTTCCTGCCGCGCGTCTATGCCGCAACGCCGCCCGATGGCGTCTATGAGGTCGACGTGGTCGCCCAAAAACCCGCCACGCCCGGCGCCCCCGGCCCCGTCTCGGTCGAGGTCAAGAGCGCCTGGGACCGTTACAAAGACGGCCGGGTCAAGGGCGTGAAGTTCATCTCCAAGACCAACGAGGTCGTGGCAATGGTGGGCGCCAAGTAGCAGGGCCGCGGCCCCTCCACCGCCTTCGGCGGTCCCCCACCCCACAGTGGGGGGGGGACCAACCGCCTCGCGGCCCCATGCTCCTCCCCCCACAGTGGGGGGGGGGGCC
>JANPKX010000686.1:0-3305 GCA_031426235.1 Alphaproteobacteria bacterium
GTCGCCCGACAGGTTGTTGGCCGCCACGAAGGTCTTGTCCGAGGCCAGCTTGGTCGCGCCGTATAGGTTGATGGGGTTGCAGGCCTTGTCGGTGGAGAGGGCCACCACACGGCTGACCCGGTTGGCCAGGCAGGCGCGCACGACGTTTTCCGCCCCCATGATGTTGGTGTGGATGCACTCGGACGGATTGTATTCCGCGGCCGGCACCTGTTTCAGCGCCGCGGCGTGGATCACGACGTCGACGCCGCGAAACGCCAGGCTCAGCCGCTCGCGGTCGCGCACGTCGCCAAGGAAGAAACGCATGGCTGACATCTGCTCGGGCGAGAACCGCTCGGCCATGTCGATCTGCATCTCGCTCTGCTTCAGCTCGTCGCGCGAATAGACGATCAGCTTGCGCGGCTTGGCGCGGTCCAGAACCGTCTCGATGAAGCGTCGACCGAACGAGCCCGTGCCGCCGGTCACCAGGATGACCTTGCCGTCGAGGTCAAGATTGGTCGGCGCAAATCGGCCCAAGGGGCGCTCCACTTCAGCAGCAGTTCCGACTGGTCTAGGACGCGCCGCGTAAAGAGACCGCTAACCATGATCGGCCAGATTGCGATCCATGAACCGCCGGCGCCTCCTGACCCTGATCCCGCTCGCGGCGGCTGCGCCAGGCTTGGCGCTCGCGGCCGGCGGCGGCGAGAAGAAGAAATCCGGCGGCGGAGCCTATCTGCCCATCCAAACCCTCCTGGGCACTACGGTGCGCGCTGGCGGGCGGCGGGGCGTGCTGTCCGTCGACTGTGGCCTGGACATACCCGACCCGGCGCTCCGGACCCGCGCGGAACAGTCCGTGCCACGGCTGCGCGCGGCCTATGTCCAGACCGTTCAGAGCTATGCGGCCACGCTCCAGCCCCGCGTCCTGCCCAACGCCGACTACCTCGCTGGCGCTCTGCAGCGGCAGACGGACGTCGTCCTGGGTCGCCCCGGCGCCCGCCTGCTGCTGGGCGCCATCATCGCGAACTAGGCGCCGGGAACGCGCAGCACGAGCCGAACGCGGCAGACAGCTCCAGATTCCCCTCCCCCCACGCTTCGCAATCCCCTCCCCTATGGGGCCGCTTTATGGGAAGCAATCGAGGACGTTAGCTGAACAGGTCGGCCTGGGCGGCGGCCTTGGCGCCCTCGATGGCGAGGAGTTTCAGCTTGGTACGGACGCCGCCGCGAGCGGAGAAGCCGCCGGGCTTGCCGCCGGCCGCCGTGACGCGGTGGCAGGGCACGATGATGGGCCAGGGGTTCTTGCCGAGCGCAGCTCCAACTTCGCGGGCGAGCAGCTTGTCGCCCAGCTGCACTGCGATCTCGCCATAGGTGAGGGTCTGGCCGGGCGGGATGGCCCGGGCGATGGCGTAGACGCGGGCGTGGAACTCCGGCACCCGGGCCATGTCGAGCGGCGCGTCGGCGAGATCGGGCTTGTCGCCGCGCATCAGGGCGGTGATGTCGGCCGCCGTCGGCGCCAGCTCCGGGGGAGGGGCGCTCTCCGCAGCGTCGGGAAAACGGCGCAGGAGGCCGCGGCGGGCGATCTCAGACTCGCGTTCGGGCAGGTGGACGCCGACGAGGCCGGCTGCGCCCCAGGCCAGGCCAGTCCAGCCGATCGCGGTATCGATGAGGGCATAGCGGATCATGGCCCGACCTTAGCGAGGTGCGCCCGGCCCTGCTCGCGGCTTTCGGACATGGATGCCCGCGTGGGGATCAGTCGATCGTCACCACGACCTTGCCCATCGCCTTGCGGCTGGCGAGGTGGGTGATGGCCTGGGCGGCGTTGGCCAGGGTGAAGCGCTCGGACACGTAGGGCTTGATCTTCCCCTCGGCGTACATGGTCATCAGTTCGGCGACGCTGGCCTGGTGCCGCTCGGGGTTCTTGGTGACCCAGGCGCCCCAGAACACGCCGACGATCTCGCAGCCCTTCAGAAGCGCCAGGTTGAGCGGGATCTTCGGAATCTCGCCGGCCGCGAAGCCGACCACGAGGTACTTGCCCTCCCAGGCGATGGAGCGCAGCGCCGGCTCGGCGTAGGCGTCGCCGATGGCGTCATAAATCACATCGGCGCCGTCGGGCGCGCAGGCGTCCTTGAAGAGGCCGGCCAGGGCCTTCTGGCCGTCGCGGTCGAAGGGGCCGCGGCCATAGACCACGCCAGCGTCGGCGCCGCGGGAGACGCACAGGTCGACCTTCTCCTGGGTCGAGCAGGCGGCGATCACCCGCGCGCCCATGGCCTTGCCAAGCTCGACGGCCGCGAGCCCGACGCCGCCCGCCGCGCCCAGGACCAGCAGGGTCTGGCCCGGCTTCAGGTCGGCGCGGTCCTTGAGGGCGTGCCAGCTGGTGCCGTAGGTCATGATGAAGGCCGCCGCGTCGTCCCAGGGCATGGAGTCCGGGATCTTGACCAGGCGGTGTGCCTCCAGGGCCAGTTCCTCGGCCATGCCGCCCCAGCCGGTGTTGCCGAGCACCCGGTCGCCCGGCTTTACATGGGTGACGCCCTCGCCGACCGACTTGACGACGCCGCTGATCTCGCCGCCGGGCGAGAAGGGGCGGGCGGGCTTGAACTGGTACTTGTCCTCGATGATCAGGGTGTCAGGGAAGTTGACGCCCACCGCCTTGACGCTGACCACGGCCCAGCCCGGCTTGGCTTCGGGCGAGGGCATCTCGTCCAGGACCAAGGTGTCCGGGCCGCCCACGGTCTTGCTCAGCAGCGCTCTCATCGACGTCTCTCCCGAATAGGTCTTTCGCGAGACCCTAGCCGGGTCGAACGGATGTTTGAAGGCTTGGATTTGGAGGCACGCCGCGCATCGCCTATATTGGCCGCTCTCCAGAAGGACCCTGCCGTGGGCGTCACCCTCGATCTCAGCCGCCCGGCAGCCACGCCTGTTGCGTCCCTGCCGCCCAACCTGACCGGACTGTCGCGGCCGGAACTGGCGGCTGCCCTGGTCGCGGCTGGAGCCGTGCCCGAGGCGAAGGCCAAGATGCGCGCCGGCCAGATCTGGCGCTGGATTCACCACTACGGCGTCACCGACTTCGCCGAGATGACGGACGTCGCCAAGGAAACCCGCGCGGCCCTGGCCGGCGCCTTCAGCCTGGCGCGGCCGCAGATCGTCGAGCGTCAGGTCTCCAGGGACGGAACCCGCAAATACCTGATCCGCATGGGGCCGGGGATCGAGGTCGAGACGGTCTATATCCCCGACGTGGGGCGAGCCGGGGCGCTGTGCGTGTCGAGCCAAGTGGGCTGCACGCTGAACTGTACCTTCTGCCACACCGGCACCCAGGCCCTGGTCCGCAACCTCTC
>JANPKX010000687.1:0-8153 GCA_031426235.1 Alphaproteobacteria bacterium
CGCCGTCGAGCGCCTTGACCACCTTGCGCGCCATGGCGCGCTTGCGCTCGTCGTTGACCTTGACCGTCGTCTCGACCAGCTCGAGCGGCGAGCCGGCGTCGCGGGCGGTGCGGACCAGCGCCAGCGTGTCCTTCGGGAAGCATGATCCGCCATAGCCCGGGCCTGCGTTCAGGAACTTGCCGCCGATGCGCCCGTCCAGGCCGATGCCGCGCGCCACCTGCTGGACGTCCGCGCCGACCGCCTCGCAGAGGTCGGCCATCTCGTTGATGTAGGTAATCTTGAGCGCCAGGTAGGCGTTGGCCGCGTACTTGATCAACTCGCTAGTGCGGCGGCTGGTGAACAGGATCGGCGTCTCGTTGAGATAGAGGGGGCGATAGAGCTCGCGCATGATCTCCTGGGCGCGAGGCTCGGTGGTGCCGACAACCACACGGTCCGGCCGCTTGAAATCCTCGATCGCGGCGCCCTCGCGCAGGAACTCGGGGTTCGAGACGACGGCGACGTCCGCGCCCGGCCTCACCCGCTTGAAAATCGCCTCGATCTCATCGCCGGTCCCCACCGGCACGGTCGACTTGGTGACGATGACGGTGAAGCCTTCGACATAGGCCGCGATTTCCTCAGCCGCGGCGTAAACGTAGGAAAGGTCGGCATAGCCATCGCCGCGCCGCGACGGCGTTCCGACCCCGATGAACACGGCATCGGCCTCACGTACGGCCTCGGCGGCATCGGTGTTGAAGAACAGCCGCCCCGCTTTGACGTTGGCGGCGACCAGCAGGTCCAGGCCGGGCTCATAGATCGGGATGCCGCCCGACTTGAGCTGGTCGATCTTGCGGACATCCTTGTCGATGCAGGTGACCGTGTGGCCGAAATCGGCGAAACAGGCTCCGCTTACCAAGCCCACATAGCCGGTCCCGATCATTGCCACGCGCATGGAACAGTCTCCTGGAAGGTGCGTCCGCCGGCGCTCGAGTGCGGACAGGACAAGAAAAAGCCTAGGCGGGGAAAGCCAATGCCGCAGACCAGTTAAATTTCCTGGTTGTAGGCGCCTACCTGCGGCCGCTTGCCCAGGCGGGGCTTCACTTCCTGGTGGAACAGGGCGCGCATGTCGTCCTCGGAGCGGGTGCTCTCCACCACCACCACGATCTCGGGCTTGTTCGACGAGGCGCGGACCAGCACCCAGGAACCGTCCTCCAGGGCCACGCGTACGCCGTTCACCGTGATCAGGTCGACGATCTTGCGGCCCAGGATCGTGCCGCCCGCGTCGCGGAAGGCGGTGTATTCGGCCACCACATCATCGACCACGCCGTACTTTTCCTCATCGGCGCAGTGCGGGCTCATGGTCAGTGAGGTGTAGGCGACCGGCAACGCTCGCTTCAGATCGCTGAGCCTCTTGTCCGGGTTGCGGTCGAGCATGGCGAGGATGGCGGCGGCCGCGATCAGCCCGTCGTCGTAGCCGCGCCCGATCGGCGGGTTCATGAAGAAGTGCCCGCTCTTCTCGAAGCCGGCCAGGGCGCCCAACTCGGCGGTCTTGCGCTTGATGTAGCTGTGGCCGGTCTTCCAGTAGACGGTCTTGGCGCCGTTCTTCTTCAGAACTTCGTCGGTGGCGAACAGCCCGGTGGACTTCACGTCCACGACGAAGGTGGCGTCCTTGTGGAGGACGGAGAGATCGCGGGCCAGCATCAGCCCGATCTTGTCGGCGAAGATTTCCTCGCCCTCGTCGTCCACCACCCCGCAGCGGTCGCCGTCGCCGTCGAAGCCGAGGGCCAGGTCGGCGCCATGCTCGCGCACCGTCTTGGCCATGGCGTGCAGCATGATGCTGTCTTCGGGGTTGGGATTGTACCTCGGGAAATTGTAGTCGAGCTCGCAGTCCATCTCGATGACCACGGCCACCCCCATGTCGCGCAGCGCCCTGGGGGCGAAGGCTCCGGCGGTGCCGTTGCCGCACGCCGCGACCACGGTCAGCGGACGCTTCAGGCTGACCCGACTGGCGGCGTCGGCGATGTAACGCTCGGCGACGCCGGCAATATGCGCCACGGACCCGCCGGGACGCTGTTCCCACTTGCCACCCAGCACGATCTCCCTCAGCCGACCCATTTCATCTGGGCCGAAGGTCAGCGGCCGCTGCGCGCCCATCTTGACGCCCGTCCAGCCGTTCTCGTTGTGGCTGGCGGTGACCATGGCGACGCAGGGGGCGTCCAGGTCAAATTGGGCGAAGTAGGCCATGGGCGATACCGCCAGGCCGATGTCCAGCACCTCGCAACCAGCGGCGATGAGGCCCAGCGTCAAGGCCTGCTTGATGGACAGCGAGTACGAGCGGTAGTCGTGGCCCACCACGATCCGCTTCTGGCCCATCTCGTGGATCAGCGTGCCCAGCCCCAGGCCCAGCGCCTCGATGCCCATCAGGTTGATGTCAGGCCCGAACAGCCAGCGGGCGTCGTACTCGCGAAAACCGGTCGCCTTCACCAGCGGGAGGTTCTCGTAGTCCCAGGTGTTGGGCTTCAGGTCGGCGCGGGGGGCGGGCAGCATGAGGGCTCCGGGAAACGGTGGGCTGACGATCCAGCGCGATAGGGCGTTGGTGGTCTTTGAACGCTTAACGTGGGCGAAAGTGGCCCGCTACATCACGCCCGCGCGCAGCAGGTCATGGACGTGGAGGATGCCGATCGGCTTGCCGTCCTCCACCACGAACAGCACGGTTACGGCGGGCTGGGGATCGCTCATCAAGGCCAAGGCCTCGCCGGCCAGCATCTGCGGCGGTGCGACCTTGCGGGGCCCAGGGGTCATCACCTCGCCGGCGGTGCGGTCCAGAAGGCCGTCGATGTGCCGGCGCAGGTCGCCGTCGGTGATCGCACCCAGGATGCGGCCATCCGGATCCACGACGCCCACGATGCCCCAGCGCATCTGTGTCATCACCAGCAAGGTTTGCCGCATTGGCGTCTCAGGCGAGACCAGGGGCACTTCCTCGCGGCCGTGCATGAGGTCGCGCGCAGTGCGCAGCATGGCCCCCAGCTTGCCGCCAGGGTGCAGGACGCGGAAATCCTGCGGTCGGAACCCCCGCCGCTCCAGCAGCGCGACGGCCAGCGCGTCACCCAGCGCCATCTGCAGGGTGGTCGACGTGGTGGGCGCATTCACCGCGTCGGTGGCTTCGGCGGCGTCGGGGAGGCTGAGCACGATGTCGGACGCCAGGGCCAGGGCGCTGCCGGCGCCGGCGGTGACGCCGATCAGGGGGATATGGAACCTCGCGGCATAGGCGATCACGTCTGCCAGTTCGCGGGTCTCGCCGGTCTTGCTCAGCGCCAGGATCACGTCGCCGGGGCCGATCATGCCCAGGTCGCCATGGCTAGCCTCGCTGGGGTGAACGAAGATGGCGGCCGAGCCCGTGGAGGCCAGGGTGGCGGCGATCTTGCGCGCGACGTGCCCTGATTTGCCCATCCCCGTGCAGACGATGCGGCCGCCCTTCTCGGCATCCTGTGCGGCGAACAGGGCCTCGACCGCCTCCGCGAACGGCGTACCCAGATCCGCCGCCAGCAGGTGCAGGCCGCGAGCCTCTGTTTCCAGGACCCGGCGGCCGACGGCGATGGTGTCGTCCCGTGTCATTGGTTTGGCGCGATCGCCTGGTTCTGGATGTTGCGGACGGCCTCGCGGGCCTGGTCCACGCGCCGCTGCGCCGCCTCGGTTTCGCGGCGCATCGCGGCCTGCATGGCGGCGGTCCGCTGCACCGGCTCGTGGCCGAACGGCGCCGGCGAGCGGTCGCCCAGACCCTGCGGCCAGACCATCGCCAGGGCTATGGCGGCTGCGGCCGTCAGGGCCAGGAGGCCCAGGTAGAACCGATCGAACATCGCCCCGCTATAGCCGCTCCCTTGCGCTTCGGCCAACGCGCCATTAGGCGGAACGCCGTCCCCACGAGGAGTCAATGTCTTGCCCACCCTGATCCTGCTGCGCCACGGCCAGAGTGAATGGAACCTGGCGGACCGTTTCACGGGCTGGGTCGACGTCGACCTGACCCCCCAGGGCGAGGCGGAGGCGACCAAGGGCGGCGTCCTGATCAAGGCGGCGGGACTGGCCATCGACCGGGCCTTCACCTCGGTCCTGACACGGGCGATCCGCACCTCCTGGCTGGCCTTGGCGGCGGCGGGCCAGGCTTATGTGCCCGAAACCAAGGACTGGCGGCTGAACGAGCGCCACTACGGCGGCCTGACCGGGCTCAACAAGACCGAGACCGCGGCCAAGCACGGCGAGGCCCAGGTGAAGATCTGGCGCCGTTCGTACGACATCCCGCCGCCCGAGCTGGCCCCCGCCGGCGCGTTCGACTTCGCCGCCGACCGACGTTATGCGGGACTGACGCTGCCGACGACAGAAAGCCTCAAGACGACGCTGGAGCGCGTGCAGCCTTACTGGGATGCGCAGATCGCGCCCTATCTGAAGGCCGGCGAAACCCTTCTGGTCGCCGCTCACGGAAACTCCCTGCGGGCGATCGTCAAGCTTCTGTTCGGCCTGTCCGACGAGGCGATCATTGGGGTGGAGATTCCAACCTCGAACCCTCTGGTCATTGAACTGGACGCGGCGCTGACGCCGACCGGCGCCCGCTACCTCGACCCGGTGCGCGCGACGGCCCTGCCGCAGATCTGAGGCTTCCCGCCTAGACGCCGACGGGGCATGGTCGGGACATGACGGACGAAGCGGCGATGCGCCGCGCGATAGCGCTGGCGCGCCCTCATGTCGGACTGACCGCCGACAACCCCTCGGTGGGCTGTGTTCTCGTCCGCGATGGCGTGGTGGTCGGCGAGGGCGTCACCGGCGAGGGCGGGCGACCCCATGCCGAGGAACTGGCGCTCGAAGCGGCGGGAGACCGGGCGGCCGGCGCCGTCGCCTACGTCACCCTGGAGCCCTGCGCCGTGAGGTCCTCCGGCGGCGTACCCTGTAGTCAGCGGCTGCTCGCGGCGGGTATCGCGCGCGTGGTGATCGCCTGTGAGGACGCGTCGGTGTTCGCGGCCGGGCAGGGTGCGGAGCGGCTCCGCGCGGCGGGGGTTCCGGTCGAGACCGGGGTGCTGGCGGACGAGGCGGCCGGCCTCTACGCGGCTTACGCGCCGGCCGCCGATCCGGAAAGTCCCCGTTAACGACGAAGCCTTACATTCGGATCGCACCTTCGGTGAACCCGCCCTCAGATGTCCGCCGCCCCGACCGTCAGCTCCAGAACACTCGTCAAGGTCACCCTGACGCAGGCAGAGGTCGACCAGATCTGCGCCCGTCACGACAGGCTTTGGAGTTCGAAGCCCGGGGGGGCGCGGGCGGTCTTCGCCTTCAAGGATCTCTCGGGCGTGGACCTGCAGGGGCGCAACCTGTGCGACGCCGACTTCACCGGTGCGATCCTGTCGGACTGCCAGGTCAAGGGCGCGCGGCTGGATAACGCCATCCTGTTCTGCGCCGACCTGACCGGCTCCGACATGCGCGAGGCCTCGCTCCGCCGCGCGGATCTGAGGGGCGCCTGCATGCGCGGCGTCGACCTCACCGGGGCCGACCTGTTTGAGGCCGACCTGCGCGAAGGGACGCTGGCCGCCGCCGATCGCCGGCTGGGCTATCGCACGCTCGAGACCGGGCATTCTACGAGCGGCGAGATGCAGAGCGCGATCCTGGCCGGCGCCAACCTGGAACGCTCGCGTCTCTCCGGCGCCATGGCCATGCGCGCCGATTTCACCGACGCCTGCCTGAAGGACGCCAAACTGGTGCGCGCCAATCTGAAGCAGGCCACCATGACCGGCTGCGACCTGTCCGGCGCCGACCTCTCGGGCGCGGATCTGGCCGGCGCGGACCTGCGCGACGCGGTGTTGGTCGGTGCGCGTTGCACCGCCTGGAACGTGACCAACGCCAACCTGGCGGGCTGCCTGACCGACGAGCCCGCTGGCCGTCCGGTCGGCGACCTGCCCTATGCCCAGATGATCCGCGATCACGCCCGCTGGTGCGAAACAGGGGGTGGCGAGGGGAAGCCCTCGGCGTTCGACGGCGCGGATCTAAGGGGACTGACCAGCATCAGCGGCTACAACCTCACCGCCCTGTCGGCCAAGGGTGCGATCTTCTACGGACTGAACATGGAGGGCGTTCAACTCCAGGGCGCACACCTCGAGGGCGCGGACCTTCGCAATTGCAGCCTGCGGCGGGCCGACCTGCGCGGCGCCCGGCTCGTGCGGGCCAAGCTCTCCGGGGCCGACCTTCGCGAGGCGCAGATGGGGCCGCTGCTGCTTGGCGCGGATCGGGTGCTGCCATGCGATCTGACCGGCAGCCAGATCAAGGGGTGCGACCTGAGCGGCGCCGACGTCCGCCATGCCCTGTTCAACGATGCGGACCTCAGCCGCGCCAACTTCACGGGGGCGATGACCCGGCAGGCCCGCTTCGCGGGTGTCCTGCGGCACGGCACCCGCGGTCTCGACGACGTGATCTGATAACAAAGCCCCGTCCTGGCCAGGCCGGGACGGGGCGAAGTTTTGGTCTTGCGCAGCCTCGAGGGCTTAGGCGGCCTTCTCGCTCTCGATCAGGGTGGGCTGGCCCGCCAAGTTGATTGCGATCGTGCGGGGCTTCAGCGCCTCCGGCAGCTCACGCTTCAACGAGATCGAGAGCAGGCCGTCCGCCAGGTTCGCATCCTGAACGATCACATAGTCGGCGAGTTGGAACTTGCGTTCGAAATTCCGCTCGGCGAGGCCACGGTGCAGATACCGGCGCGCGTCGTCATTGGCGGCTTTCTTCCCGGTCACGGTGAGGAGGTTTTCCTTCACCTCGACGTTCAGTTCCTCAGGCCGGAACCCCGCCACCGCAACGTCAATGCGGTAGGCGTTCTCGTCCGTGCGCTCGATGTTGTAGGGGGGATAGCCCGTGGCGCCGTCGGCAGCCGCGGTTTCCAGCAGGGACGCGAGGCGGTCGAACCCCACCACGGAGCGATAGAGGGGGGCAAAGTCGATGGTACGCATGCAGTCACATCCTTCTTGTCAAGCAAGGTTGCGGTTGAGTTGGACCCGTGGCGACCCGGAACCGGCGTCGCCGTGAGACCGGAAGACCCGGACATCCAGCGCCTTCCGACGTTGAGATGGGGCGGATTTTCCGGGCTTCAAGACCTTTGCGGATAGTGTCTTGCTCCGTAGGATGGACGCACATCGTTCACCGAAGGATCGCCCATGACACGTCTTGCGATGGCGCTCTGCGCCACCGTTCTTACGCTCGCTGCCGGCTCCGTTCAGGCCG
The DNA here is from genome assembly GCA_031426235.1 of Alphaproteobacteria bacterium. Taxonomy (GTDB): domain Bacteria; phylum Pseudomonadota; class Alphaproteobacteria; order Caulobacterales; family Caulobacteraceae; genus Phenylobacterium. Next base: position 7,225 of record JANPKX010000687.1, read on the forward strand.
CTGACGCCAAACTCCAGGCGGCCGTCGCCGGACCTCAGCGCAGCGACGCGCACAAGGCGCGGGACCCGGCGCGCCGGCCTGTCGAAACGCTTACCTTCTGGGGCGTGAAGCCTGGCCAGACGATCATCGAGATCTCGCCGGGCAGCGGCTACTGGACCGAGATCCTGGCGCCCTATGCCAAGGCGACGGGCGGGGCCTATGTGGCGACCGCGGCCGACCTTGCGAACCCCAACATCTCGGAAGGCGCGAAGAAGGCCCGCGCCGATTTTGAGGCCAAGTACGCCGACACCGCCAAGTACGGGTCCATCCGCTACGTCGGGTTCGGTCCGACCTCTGCGCCGCTCGGCCCGGCGGGCTCGGCGGACATGGTAATCACCGCGCGCAACGTCCACAACTGGGCGACGCAACCCGCCCTGCTGGACAAGGTGATGAAGGACTTCCACGCCGTGCTCAAGCCGGGTGGCATCTTCGCCGTTGAGGAGCACCGTGCCGACCCCAAGCCCGAGGCTCCGGGCCTCAGCAGCGGCTATATGTCGGAAGCCACGGTGATCGCGGCCGCCCAGAAGGCGGGCTTCAGGCTTGCCGCGAAGTCTGAGGTGAACGCGAACCCGAAGGACACCAAGGATCATCCCTTCGGCGTCTGGACGCTGCCGCCGGTCCGCCGCAGCGCGCCTCCCGGCCAGCCCGCCAATCCGCAGTTCGACCGGGCCAAGTATGATGCGATCGGCGAAAGCGACCGCATGACGCTCCGGTTCGTCAAAGCGGGCTGACGCGCACCCATCGCGCCGAATGTCAGCCCACGCGCCCGCCAGCCGTTTACATGGCGGGCGGGCGCGGCGAAGCTGTCCCGAACAGAGGTTGGCGGTGCGCGGGGCTATGGCGACGCTGGAGGAACTGACGGAGCGGATTGGCGCGGCCGTCGCCGGGGG
>JANPKX010000688.1:0-6921 GCA_031426235.1 Alphaproteobacteria bacterium
CAACTGATCCGCCGCCAGCGCCGCGACTACGCCGAGCGCGCCGCCGCGATGAAGGAAGCCGCCGAATGACCGCGCGTCCGAACGAGCCCGAGCGCTACTACAACTACGCCTACCTGGATGAGCAAACGAAGCGGATGATCCGCCGCGCGATCCTGAAGGCCCTGGCGATCCCGGGCTACCAGGCCCCGTTCGGTTCGCGCGAAATGCCCGTGCCCTACGGCTGGGGCACCGGCGGCATACAGCTCACGGCGGCGATCATCGGTCCGGACGATGTCTACAAGTGCATCGACCAGGGCGCCGACGACACCACCAACGCCGTGTCGATCCGCCGCTTCTTCGCCCAGGTCGCCGACGTTGCGGTCACCGAGGACACCGCTGAGGCGACCATCATCCAGACCCGGCATCGGATCCCCGAGCAACCGTTGAAGGCCGGCCAGGTGCTGATCTTCCAGGTGCCGCAGCCCGAGCCGCTGCGCGGCCTGGAGCCGCGCGAGACCGAGACGCGGGCCATGCACGCCTATGAGGAATACGGCCTGCAATACGTCTCGCTCTACGAGAGCGTGGCCACCTACGGCCGCATCGCCTCGACCGTCGGCTATCCGACCATGGTCGGCGAGCGCTACCTGATGAGCCCCTCCCCCATCCCTAAGTTCGACAACCCGAAGATGGGGGACAACGAGGCGATCCTGCTGTTCGGCGCCGGGCGTGAGAAGCGTATCTACGCCGTCCCGCCGCACACGTCGGTGCGCAGCCTCGATTTCGAGGACTATCCGTTCGAGACCCAGACCTGGGAGGAGGACTGCGCGCTGTGCGGCGCCACCGACTCCTATCTCGACGAGGTGATCCTCGACGACACCGGCGCGCGGATGTTCGTCTGCTCCGACAGCAACTTCTGCGCCGAGCGCCGCGCCGCGGGCCACGAGGGTCCCATGGCCGGCCACCAGCTCGCCGCGCTTGAGAAGGAAACTGCGTGATGAACGCGATGACCAAGACCATCGCGGGCGACGCGGCCCAGGCCGCTCCGCTGCTGCGGGTCGAGAACCTCACCAAGTGGTACGGCCACGTGGTCGGCTGCCGCGACGTCTCGTTCGAGATGCGGCCAGGCGAGGTCCTGGGCATCGTCGGCGAAAGCGGGTCGGGAAAGACCACGGTGCTGAACTGCATCTCCGGGCGCCTGCCCCCCAGCGCCGGAATCGTCGAGTTCGACACCAGCCGGTTCGGGCTGTCGGACATCTATGGCCTGTCCGAGCCGGACCGCCGGCGAATGCAGCGGGAAGAGTGGGGCTTCGTTCACCAGAACCCCCGCGACGGCCTGCGGATGCGCGCCTCCGGCGGCGCCAACGTGGCCGAGCCGCTGATGAACCTGGGCGGCCGCCACTACGGGAAGATGCGCTCGGCCACCCTGGAATGGCTGGAACGGGTCGAGCTCGACACCAAGCGCATCGACGACAAGCCGCGCCATTTCTCAGGCGGCATGCAGCAGCGCATCCAGGTGGCCCGCAACCTGATCCACGGCCCCCGGCTGGTGTTCATGGACGAGCCGACCGGCGGCCTCGACGTATCGGTCCAGGCCCGTCTCCTCGATCTGCTGCGCGAGCTGGTTCGGGACCTCGGCCTGTCGGTGATCATCGTCACCCACGACATGGCCGTGGCGCGCCTGATGGCTGATCGCCTGATGGTGATGAAAGGCGGCTTCGTGGTGGAGACCGGCCTCACCGACCAGGTGCTGGACGACCCGCAGCACCCCTATTCGCAACTCCTCGTTTCCTCTGTCCTGCAGATCTAGGCGCCCCCATGAGCCCCCCGCTGATCATCGTCGAAGATCTCGCCAAGACCTTCGTGCTGCATAACGCCGACGCGGCCGCCATCCCGGTTTTCGCCGGCCTTCGCATGGAAGTCGCCCCGGGCGAGTGCCTCGTTCTGGCCGGCGAATCCGGGGTCGGAAAGTCGACCCTGATGCGCTCCATTTACGGCAACTACCTGCCGACGCAGGGCTCCGTGCGCGTCCTGCACGATGGCGCCTACGTCGACATCACCCGCGCCCTGCCGCACCAGGTGATGGACGTGCGCCGCCGCACCCTGGGGTATGTCAGCCAGTTCCTGCGGGTCATTCCCCGGATCCCGACCCTGCAGCTGGTGATGGAGCCGCTGCTCGAGAACGGCGTAGCGGCGGACGAGGCGCGCGCGCGCGCCGAGACCCTCCTGGCCGCCCTTCGCCTGCCCCGGGCCCACTGGGACCTTCCGCCGGCGACGTTCTCCGGCGGGGAGCAGCAGCGGGTCAACATCGCCCGCAGCTTCATCCGAAACTATCCGGTGATGCTACTCGACGAGCCCACGGCCTCCCTCGACGCCGAGAACCGTGCGATCGTCGTGCAGCTGATCCGCGAGGCCCTGGACCGGGGGGCCGCCATGATCGGCATCTTCCACGATCACGACGTTCGCGACGCCGTGGCGACCCGTCTGTTCACGGTCAGCGAATTCAAGGCGGCGGCCTGAGCCATGGAACGGCGCATCCATTCCGAGGCGATCGTCACGCCCGAAGGCGTCATCCGTGGTGAAGTCATCGTGCGCGACGGCCTGATCCATGCGGTGGACGGCAAGCCCCAGGGCGCCTGCCTCGATGAGGACTGGGGCGGCGACTGGCTGGTGCCAGGCCTGGTCGACATCCACACCGACAACCTGGAACGCCACTATCAACCCCGGCCCGGCGCCCTGTGGGACGCCTATGGCGCGGCCCTGGCCCACGACGGCCAGTGCGCCTCGGCGGGGATCACGACGGTTCTCGACTCGCTCAGCCTGCACGGCATGAAGGACGGACTTGACCGGAAGGTGTCGCTGGCGCCGATGATTGCGGCCGTGGACCAGGCGATGGCCGACAACGCGATGCGCGCTGAACATCTGCTGCACCTGCGCTGCGAGGTGACCAATCCGGAGCTTCTGCAGCTTCTGGAGCCGCATGCCGACAACCCGCGCCTGCGTCTCCTGTCGGTGATGGACCACACGCCGGGGCAACGGCAGACCGCCGACATCGAGGGCCTGCGCAGCCGGCTCCTGGTGGGCGGCCACAGCGAGGGCGAGGTCGAGGCGATCCTGGCGACCCGCCACGCCGGCCGCGAGCCGTCGCTCGCCGCGGACAACCGCCGCAGCGTCGTGGCTATCGCACGTGAGTACGGCGTGCCGCTATGCGCGCACGACGACGCGACGCTGGAGCACGTCGACGAGGCCCACGCCGACGGCAGCGTCATCGCCGAGTTCCCCGTCACGCTTGAGGCGGCCTCGGCCTCGAAGGCGTATGGAATGGCCATCTGCATGGGCGGTCCGAACTTCGTGCGCGGCGCCTCGCATTCGGGGAACCTGTCGGCCCGGGCCTGCGCGGAAGCCGACATGCTCGACATCCTGGCCTCGGACTATGTGCCGCTTTCGATGCTGCGCTCGGCCTTCATGCTGATCGACCTGTTCGGTTGGTCCCCGCAGAAGGCCCTGGCGACGGTCGCCGCCACCCCGGCCCGGGCCGTGGGCCTGACCGATCGCGGCGAGATCGCGCCCGGCCAGCGCGCCGACCTGGTCCGCGTCGCACGCGTCGCGAACGGCTGGCCTGCCCCTCGGGAAGTCTGGCGCCAGGGCGTGCGGGTGGCATGACCGCCCGCTACGCGATCTACTATGCGCCGGACGCCGCATCCCGGCTCTGGACGAAGACGGCAGCCTGGCTCGGACGCGACGCGGTCGGCGGGTCAGAAGTGGCGCGGCCGGACTTCCCCGAACTGGCCGGCCTGGATCTCGCGGCCCTCACCGCCGACCCCCGCCATTACGGCTTCCACGCCACGCTGAAGGCGCCGTTCGAGTTGGCGGCCGGACAGACGGAGGCGGCGCTGATCGCGGCGGCGGACGCCTTCTCCGCAGGCCAGTCCGCCTTCGAGGCGACAATCGCACCGGCCGCTCTCGGCCGCTTCCTGGCGTTCCGGCTGCAGACGGGTGAAGCGCAGATTCAGGCCCTGCACGCCGCCTGCGTCCGCGACTTCGAGCCCTTCCGTGCGCCCCTCTCCCACGCCGACATCGCCCGCCGCCGCCGCGCGCCGCTGACACCCGAGCAGGACGCCCGCATGCTGGCCTTCGGCTACCCCTACGTCTTCGAGGACTTCCGCTTCCACATGACCCTGACGGGGGCGATCGCCGACGACGCGTTGCGGGCCCGGGTTCTGGAGGCGCTGCAGGACCATTTCGCGCCGGAGAGCGGGCCGCACATCTTCGACGCCATCGCCGTGTTCCGCCAGCCGGCGCGCGAAGCCCCGTTCGAGATCGTCGAACGGTACAGGTTCGGCGCGGCGAACGCCGCCTAGCCGCGGATAGCGGCGACCATGGCGGCGATCCCCTCGGCCGGGGCGCCGTCATTGCGGACCTCCACCACGTCGTCGCCCTGGGCGGTGAACAGATCGGCCCGAGCCAGCCGCGCGGCGATGCCGGCCTCGTCTTCGCGGCCGCGAACCGCAAGGCGCCGGGCGATGGTTTCCGGGCTCGCCGAAATGGAAATCACCCGCACCTGGGGAAAGCCTTCACGCGCATCGTCCAGCACCGTGCGGGACACGTTGGCCACCACCGTGTGGCCGACGGCGAGGCGATCGGCTAGGTCCGCCGGCAAGCCGTAGCCCAGGCCGTGGGCGTTCCAGGCCAGGAGGTAGCCGCCGGCCGCCCGGCGCGCCTCGAAACGCTCCAGGTCCACGGCGACATGGTCCTCGCCACCCGCGTCCGCAGGGCGGGTGATTTCCCGGCGCGCGAAGACCACGCCCGGATCGCCGGCCAGGGCCGCCTTCGCGCCTTCCAGCAGCGTGTCCTTGCCGACGCCTGAGGGCCCGACCACCAGGACGAGGCGGCCGGCCTCAGAGATGCTTTTCAACGAAGGCGTGGGCATCGAGTCGCCGGAAATCCTCTAGCGCGTCTGCGAGGCGGTCGTGTTCCCAGTCCCACCAGGCGAGCGCCAGAAGGCCATTGCAAACCGCCTTTGGGAAGCGCTCGCGGATCGGTTGCGCCGGCACGCCGCCGACGATCGTGAAGGGGGGCACATCCTTGGACACGACGGCGCCGGCCCCGACCACGGCGCCGGTCCCGATGCTGACGCCCGCCAGGACGGTCGCGCCGTGGCCGATCCAGACATCGTGGCCAAGGACACAGCGATGCGCGCGGCGCCATTCGAAGAATTCCAGGTCGTCGTCCGGGCCCAGGTCGTAGGACCGCGTCCGATAGGTGAAGTGATGCAGCGCCGCCTTCCACGTCGGGTGGTTTCCAGGGTTGATCCGCGCATCCCGTGCGATCGAGCAGAACTTCCCGATCTCCGTGTAGGTCGCCGACGAGTCATTGACGATGTAGCTGTAGGCGCCCATCGAAACCTCCGACAGGCTGGTGCGGGCGCCGACCCGCGTCCATGGCCCGAGCACGCAGTCGTGGACGCTGGCTTCAGGGTGGATCACCGGCTCGGAAGGACCGGTCAGCGGCTCCGCGGCGACGTTGCGTTCGAAGTAGCGCTCGCCGCCGGCAAGCGGACGATTGGCCAGCCGGAGATCCATCAGGCGGCCTCGACGACAGCGAGCGGTTCGGGGAACGGCCGGCTGGCCCGCGCGCCGTAGATGCGTTCCAGCACCGCCGGCGTCAGGCCGCCCGGGGCCCCGTCATAGACCACCTTGCCTCGCGCCATGGCCAGGATCCGCGTGCAGTATAGATGAGCGATCTCGAGACTGTGCAGGTTGACGATCACCGGCACGCCGCGTTCGCGACAGATGCGCTGCAGCGCATTCATGACGATCTCGGCGTTGTTTGGGTCGAGGGAGGCGACCGGCTCGTCAGCCAGGATCAGCTCCGGGTCCTGCATCATGGCGCGGGCGATGGCTACGCGCTGCTGCTGTCCGCCGGACAGGGTGCCGGCGCGCTGCAGGGCCGCCGTGGCCATGTCCAGCGCGTCGAGTTCCAGTATGGCCTGGGCGCGGTCGTTGGCGGGAAAGGCCTTGAACAGGGTCGCCGCCAGCGGGCGCTCGGCTGCGACGCCTACGAGCACGTTGGTGATCACGTCCAGGCGGGGGCACAGATTGAACTGCTGAAAGATCATCGCGCAGCGCCGGCGCCACCGACGCAGATCAGCGCCCCTCAGATTGCCCACCTCGTGACCGTCCCAGAGGATCCGTCCCGACGAGGGCTCGGACAGACGGTTGATGGTTCGCAGGAGCGTCGACTTGCCGGCGCCCGACCGGCCGATCACGCCCAGAAACTCGCCCCGCCCGCAGGTGAAGGACACATCGTCCACCGCGACCGTCTCACCGAAGCGTTTGCTTACGCCTTGGACCTCGAGCATCGGACCTCCGCCTTCTCTCAGGATCACGTTAGGCTTGCCCGGTGACGCATGCGTGACGGCCGCCGCCGCGCCCGGCTCGACGAACCGCTGACTTGTCGCCTCAGGCCAGCCGCGCGCGAACGCGCTGCGACACGGTGTCGAGCACGGCCACGCAGATCACGTAGAGGATCACAATGAACGCCACCTGGTCGAAGGCGTAGATGCGGATCCGCTCCTCCAGTTCGAAGCCGATGCCGCCCGCTCCGACGATCCCGAGCACCGCGGCGTGGCGGAAATTGCCTTCGAGGAAGAACAGTGTCTGGCTGGCCATCACCGGGGCCACCTGCGGCAGCAGCCCCAGGCGCAGCACCGCCGTCCGTCCCGCGCCGGCCGCCTGCAGCCCTTCGATCGGGCGCTCGTCGCAGTTTTCGATGGCCTCGGCGTAGAGCTTGGCGAGGCTGGGGATGTCCGCGAGGGCGAGCGCCAGAACGCCGCCGAACGGGCCCAGCCCGAAGGCCGCCACGAAGATCAGGGCCCAGACCAGGGCCGGCACGCCGCGAAACCAGTCCAGAACCCGCCGGAAGGCGAAGTGCAGCGCCGGCTGG
>JANPKX010000689.1:0-3856 GCA_031426235.1 Alphaproteobacteria bacterium
GACGCCCAGATCGACGAAGCCATGAATGGCAACATCTGCCGCTGCGCCACCTATGTGCGCATCCGGGCCGCCATCAAGCGCGCCTCCGGCCAGAAGGAGGCGTGAGCGCCATGACCGTGCAACTCACTGGCGCTAGCCGCCGCGAAATCCTCACCTCTGTCTCCGCCGGGCTGACCCTGGCCTTCGCCGTGGCGCCCAAGGCCAACGCCCAGACCGCCGGCGTGGGCGCGCTTAACGCCTATGTGCGCGTGGCGCCGGACGGCTTGGTGACCATCGTCGCGAAGAATCCGGAGGTCGGACAGGGCATCAAGACCATGCTGCCCATGCTGATCGCCGAGGAACTGGATGTGCCGTGGGAGCAGGTTCGCGTCGAGCAGGCCGACAATGATCCCAAGGCGTTCGGCCGCCAGTTCGCCGGCGGCTCGATGGCCACGCCGCTGCACTGGGACGAACTGCGCCGCGTCGGCGCTGTGGCGCGCGCCATGCTGATCCAGGCGGCGGCCACAGCCTGGAACTGCGGTCCCGGCGACTGCGCCACGGATGCGGGCGCCGTTGTCCACAAGCCTTCGGGCAAAAAGCGGTCGTACGGCTCGCTGGCGCTGGCCTGCGCCACGGTCACGGCCCCCGATCCCAAGTCGCTGACCCTGAAGGATCCCAAGACCTACCGGATCATCGGCAAGGCCACCCCCCAGTATGACGTCGCCAAGATCGTGACCGGCGAGCCGCTGTTCGGCATCGACGTGCGCCGGCCCGGGATGCTCTACGCAACGATCGCCAAGGGCGGGGTGTTCGGCGCCAAGGTGGCCAGCGCGAACCTGGACGCCGCCAGGGCGGTCAAGGGCGTGCGCAAGGCCTTCGTGATCGAGGGCGACCCGAACGGTCTGTTCCCGACCGGCATGATCGGCCAGGGCCTGCTGCCGGGCGTCGCGGTCGTCGCCGACAGCTGGTGGGCGGCGCGCAAGGGCCGGGACAGGCTGGAGATCAAGTGGGCCGACCACCCGACCTCGGCGCAATCCAGCAAGGGCTTCGCGGCCCAGGCCGAGGCCCTCAACGCCGGCAAGCCCCAGCGCAACGCCCGCAACGATGGCGACGTTGATGCGGCCCTCAAGGGCGCGGCCAAGACGGTTGAGGCGGCCTACAGCTATCCGTTCATCAGCCATGCGAACCTGGAGCCGCAGAACTGCACGGCCGAGTTCAAGGACGGCAAGCTGGAGATCTGGGCGCCGACCCAGAACCCCGAGCCGGGCCGCCAGCTGTGTGCGCGCACGCTAGGGATCAAGCCTGAGGACATCACCGTCCACATGGTCCGCGGCGGCGGCGGCTTCGGCCGCCGCCTGGCCAACGACTACATGGTCGAGGCGGCCTGGATCGCCCGTGAGACCGGGGCGCCGGTCAAGCTGGTGTGGACCCGTGAAGACGACATGGCCCATGACCACTATCGGCCGGGCGGCTTCCACTTCCTCAAGGGCGGCATCGACAAGGACGGCAAGCTCATCGCCCTACAGAATCACTTCGTGACCTATCAGGCCGGCGCGGGCGTCGCGTCCAGCGCGGGCATGGCGGGCGCTGAGTTCCCATCCCGCTTCGTGCCGAACCTGCGCTACGACATCAGCATGATCCCCCTGGGTGTGCCGACCGGCCCGCTCCGGGCGCCGGGCTCCAACGCCCTGGCCTTCGTGTTCCAGTCCTTCATCGACGAGATGGCGCACGCCGCGGGGCAGGACCCCTTGGCCTTCCAGATCGCACTGCTGGGCGACCAGGACACCGTGGGTGAGGCGCCCGCCAAATACGGCGCCGGCCGGATGCGCGGCGTGCTCAAGGCGGTCGGCGAGATGTCCGGCTGGGGCAAGACCAAGCTGCCCAAGGGCGAGGGCATGGGGGTGGCCTGCTACTTCAGCCACCTAGGCTATTTCGCCGAGGTCGCCCATGTGGCGGTGTCCGCGGCGGGCGACGTCAAGGTCAAGAAGGTCTGGGTGGCCGCCGACGTCGGCTCCACGATCATCAACCCGCACGGGGCGTTGAACCAGGTGCAGGGTTCGGTGCTGGACGGTGTCTCGGGGGCCCTGCACCAGCAGATCACCATCGAGGGCGGCGCGGTGCAGCAGAGCAATTTCACCGACTACCCCCTGATGCGGATTGCCGAGTCCTTCCCGGTCGAGGTCAAGTTCCTGAAGACTGCGTATCCGCCGACAGGCCTGGGCGAGCCGGCCCTGCCGCCGGCCATCCCGGCCCTCACCAACGCGATCTTCGCGGCGACGGGCAAACGCGTGCGCAGCTTGCCCGTGACGGCGGATATGCTGAAGGCCTAGCGGCGCGGACCAAGGTTGGGAGGCCAGGGTCATGTGCGACACGATCCTGGCCGGTCCGGCCACAACCGTCGGCGGGCACATGCTGTTCGGCAAGAACAGCGACCGCCAGCGTAACGAGGCTCACGTCGTCGAGCATCGCGAAGGCGGCGAGCACGCGCCCGGAGAGCTGCTGGCGTGCACTTATCTCACCATCCCCCAGGCGCGGCGCACCTATGGCGCCCTGTTCTGTCGCCCGTTCTGGACCTGGGGACCGGAGATGGGGGCGAACGACCGCGGCGTGGTGATCGGCAACGAGGCGGTACACACGCGAGGCGCTCCGCCGATCGCGCCGGCCCTGATCGGTATGGACCTGGCCGGGCTGGCGCTCCAGCGAGCCGAGACCGCCGACGAGGCCGTCGAGGTGATTGGCGCGCTGCTGGCCATCCACGGCCAGGGCGGCAACTGCGGGCACCTTGAGCCGCACTACTACAACAACAGCTACATCATCGCGGACCGTAACCGTGCGTTCGTCATGGAGACCGTCGGCCGCGAGTGGTTGGCTCAAGAGATCACGGCGACCCGCGCGATTTCCAACATCTACAGCATCCAGCAGCCTGACCGGGCGAGCGCGGGCCTGGATGGGCTGATCGCCAGCCAAGGATGGCTCGCTCCGGGGGCGGACTATGCGGCCGCCCTGGCGGATCGGGATCGGCCGGACGCGAGCGAGGCCATAGCTCGTCAGCTGCGAGGCCAAAGCCTGCTGGACGGCGCGGCGGGCCAGATCGAGGTTGCGACCCTGATGCGAGTGCTGCGTGACCACGGAGGCGGGTCAGAGGGCTGGCGACCAGGGTCAGACAGGCCACGCACGCTGTGCATGCACGCCAGTGATACGCGGCGCGGCGGTCAGACCACTGGCGCCATGGTGTCCGAGCTCAGCGAGGGAGCCGCGGTTCACTGGGTGACTGCGACCGCGGCGCCTTGCCTGTCGATTTTCAAGCCCTTGTTCGCCGACCTCGCCCCACCAGAGCATGGCGCCGCGCCCGTTGGTCATGTCGATCTCGAAACGCTTTGGTGGCGTGGCGAGCAATGGCACCGTGCGGTCCTGCGCAGTGATTTCTCCCGGATCATTGCCGAGATCACCCCCGAGCGTGACGCCGTCGAAGCGGACTTCCGCCGCCGCATCGCGACCGTATCGGGAGCCGCGGTACGGGAGCGCGCAGCCGTCGTTCGCGCTTGCTGGGACGCGGCGGCCGCGGTCCAGTTGCACTGGCGCGCCCGCTTTGCACCGTCGGCTTCCGCAAGGGATTGCGACGCGGCTTACGACGCAGCCTGGGACGCTTTCGACGAGACGGCGCAAGCCAGCATCTTCGGTTGACGTTGCGACAGACGAACCGACCCAGCGCCTTGTCCCGGCCTGAGGTTTGCCCATGATGCCGGCCAGTCGCTGGGCGGGAGATTTATCGGTGAAAACGCTGCTGATCGCGAACCGAGGCGAGATCGCCGTGCGCATCGCGCGTACGGCTGCGGAGATGGGGATCGCGACGGTCGCCGTGTTCTCGGAGGACGAC
>JANPKX010000690.1:0-14912 GCA_031426235.1 Alphaproteobacteria bacterium
TCTGCGCCGGGCTCGATCTGCGCGAAGTGGGCGGCAGCAGCGGCATCGCCAACGACAACAGCAACCGCACCACGCTGGACCTGCGCAACACCCCGCCCACGGTGCTGCACGCCATGGACAAGCCCACCATCTGCGCCATCAACGGCGGCGCGGCCGGCTACGGCATGGACACCGCGCTGGGCTGCGACATCCGCATCATGGCGGAAGGCTCGAAGATGGCGGCCGCCTTCACCAAGCGCGGGATCGTGCCCGAGAGCGGCGGCACCTGGCTGCTGCCGCGCCTGCTGGGCTGGTCGAAGGCCGCCGAGATCATCTTCACCGGCCGCACGCTGAGTGCTGACGAATGCGTCAGCCTCGGCCTCGCCTCGCGGGCCGTGCCCGCTGACCAGGTCGCGGCCGAGGCCCGCAAGCTGGCTCTGGAGATCGCCGGCAATGCGCCCCTGGCCGTCCAGGCTTCCAAGCGTCTGATGCGGATGGGCCTGTCCGAAGGCTTCGACGAACACGTCCACCACGTCTTCCTGCAGCTGTTGCCGCTGCTGAAGACTGAGGATTCGCTCGAGGGCATGCGCGCCTTCATGGAAAAGCGCGAGCCGAACTTCTCTGGCAAGTAGCCCACCTCAGTTGCGGTAGCGGTTGGCCAGACGCCTGGCCTCCGTCTCCGTCAGAGTGGAGGGATACGCCAGCTGCGTCCGCCACTTCAGCCGCCCGCACGCCGGGCAGGGCCAGGCCACGCGCGCCGCGACCTGCACGATCCGTGTGGTGTGCCCGCCGGATTTCAGCGCCCGCAGGCGATCGATGATCCGCTCCGGATCATAGGTCTTAGACCATCCGCACATTGCACAGTCCAATATGAGGCGGCAGCCGGGGAACCGGCGGAAGTCGCCGAGGCTGTCCTCGGGCGCGCAGACGATGCGACGAAGTTCGGGCATGCACGAACAAATAGCGAACATTAGACGTTTGTGGAGCCCCAAACGCCTGATGGCTGTGACTCGGCCTAAGGCTCGACGACCTCGTCGGCGTGGGCGTTCAGCCAAGCCTCAAAGGCCTTCGCCGCGCCGGTGACGCAGCCGCCCTGCTGGGCCTGCGCGATGGCGTCCAGCGACGTCAGCAACTCGGGCGAGGGACAGATGCCGCTCCGGGTTCGCATCGCGCCGCGGGTGGCCGGCTTGTCGGCATCGGACATGATGAACCGCAAGACCGCCATGCGATCGGCGTCGGCTGTTGTGGCGCGTTCGCGCGGCGCAACCACGCCGCCTGCCGACCCCTTGAGCCTGACCAGAGCGCCGGAGGCGTGCATCAGGGTCAGGGACTGGCCTGGCGCGAGGGTGATCCGCGCCCCTGCCTCATAGGCCTGGCCCCGCGCGATGGCCGGATCGCTGGAGCCGACGACCACGTAATCGGCGGCCTGCGCCGCGAAGGCCGCGAGGCTGAGCATCAGCGCCAGCGTGAGACGGGGCAACCTGACCATGGCTGAGCATCGCGCACCCTGGCCGTGAGGACAACGGTTTCGGCCGCGCAGGCCCGGCTTAACGAAGCCTTTACCCGGACGCCTTAGGGTGACGGGGAGAATGCCAGGACTTCAGCCATGGTCAGCGTTCAGCTGCGCAATGCCGGAGACGGGATATGGACGTCCCTGACCCTGCCCACCTCGGTGCAGGTGGCGCAGACCGTCGCCGGCGCGGCGCGTAATCTCGATCTGGCTGATGAGGTCCGCGTCCAGGCCGCCGCGCCCATCCCCCCGCCCGTTCGCGGCATCGATCTGAAGGTTTAGCGACGCCGCAGGTCGCCGGGCTCGTCCACATCGAACAACACGCCGCTGTCAGGGCTCTCGATGAGCGCCAGCCGCGCGCCCAATCCTTGCAGGATAGGCCGTGCGCCGGTGTCGCCGCGCAAGGCTAGGGCCTGATCGAAGAGGGCGCGAGACAGCACCACGGGATTGCCGCGACGGCCGCCGAAAACCGGCGCCGCTGCTGTCGCTCCGGCGGCGACCGCGTCGGCGAGGGGCGCCAGCACGGCATGCGGCACGCGCGGCATGTCGCCCAGGAAGACGAAGGCGGCCGCGACGTCGGGTCCCAGGGCGGCCACGCCGGCCCGGAGTGAGGCGGCCATGCCCTCCGCGTGATCAGCGGCGTGGACCAGGCGGATTGCGGGGTCGAACGCGCGTGCGGCGTCCTCGACCAACGCCGAGTCGGCCCCTGTCACCACCAGGATCTCGGCGGCCGCCGCCGCGCGCGCCGCCGCCAGGGCGGCATGCAGCAGCGGCGCGCCGTTCCAGTCGGCCAGCAGCTTGCGTCCCCCGAACCGCGAGGCCGATCCGGCGGCCAGGACCACGGCGGCGAAGCTGGCCCGGCTTGAGAAGCTGGCCCCTGTCCTCACGCGCGCTTCCCCCCTATCCTATCCGCTCGATGACGCCCTACGACGACATTCCCCCGGCCCAGGGGCCCCAGACCGCGCCACTGCTCGACGCGTTCGGCCGCACCGTGACCTATCTGCGGCTCTCCGTCACCGATCGCTGCGACCTGCGCTGCGTCTACTGCATGGCTGAGCACATGACCTTCCTGCCCAAGGCGCAGGTATTGAGCCTGGAGGAACTGGACCGGATCGCCTCCGCCTTCGTGACCCTGGGCACGCGCAAGCTGCGCCTGACCGGCGGAGAGCCGCTGGTGCGCAAGGGGATGATGGAGCTGGTCGAAAGCCTGTCGCGCCACCTACGCAGCGGCGCGTTGGACGAGTTGACCCTGACCACCAACGGCACCCGGTTGGCCGAGTTCGCGCCCCGGTTGGCAACGGCGGGCGTGCGCCGCATCAACGTCTCGATGGACACCCTGAAGCCGGACCTGTTCCGCGCCCTGACCCGCGGCGGCGACCTGGCCAAGGTCCAGGCCGGGGCGGCCGCGGCGAAGGCCGCGGGGCTGGACGTCAAGATCAACGCCGTGGCCCTGCGAGACGCCAACGCCGCCGAGATCCCCGACCTGATCCGCTGGGCGCACGCTCATGGCTACGGGCTGACCCTGATCGAGACCATGCCAATGGGCGAGGTCGATGTGGACCGTACGGATGAATATCTCTCGCTGGCGCAGGTACGCGGGGACCTGGAAAGCTTCTGGACGCTCGAGGACCTCAGCGTCACCACCGGTGGACCGGCGCGCTATGTGCGGGTGGCCGAGACGGGCGGGCGGCTGGGGTTCATCACCCCGCTGAGCCACAATTTTTGCGAGACGTGCAACCGCGTGCGCCTGACCTGCACAGGCACGCTGCACACCTGCCTGGGCCAGGACGACGCGACCGATCTGCGCGCCGTGCTGCGCTCCGGCGGCTCCGACGCCGATTTGGTGCAGGTGATCCGCGCGGCGGTCATGGGCAAGCCGCGCGGGCACGACTTCGAGATCGCGCGGCGCCAGCCGGCCGTGGCGCGGCACATGTCCACCACCGGCGGCTGAGGTGGCGCGCGTGCTGTTGTTCGGCCGCCTCGCCGACCTCGCCGGGTGGCGGGAGCGTCAGGTCGAGGCCATCGGCGTCCTGGCGCTCAAGGCGCTGCTGGCGCACGAAGATCCAGACCTGGGCGCGGCGCTGGACGGAAAGGGCGTGCAGGTCGCCGTGGACCAGGCCCTGGTCCGCGGCGATGCGCCCGTGACCGCCGCCAGCGAGGTCGCCTTCCTGCCGCCGATGAGCGGCGGATGATCCGGCTCACCAACGCGCCGTTCGACCCCGGAGCGCTGTTGAGCACCTTCGCTGCGGGCCGCAGCGAGACCGGCGCCATCGCGACCTTCACCGGCCTGGCGCGAGCCGAGCAGGGCCGGGCCGCCATCCTGGAGCTAGAGGCCTACCCGGGCTTTACCGAGGCCCAGATCGGCAAGATCGGCGAAGAGGCGCGCACCCGGTTCAATCTGCACGACTATGCGATCCTGCATCGTGTGGGCCGGATCGCACCCGGCGAGCCCATCGTCTTCGTCGCCACCGCCGCCGGCCACCGCCGCGCGGCCTTCGAGGCCTGTGACTTCCTGATGGACTACCTCAAGTCGAAGGCGCCGTTCTGGAAGAAGGAGCACGGCCCGGACGGCGGGCGCTGGATCGAACCCACCGCCCAGGACCACGCCGACCGCGAACGCTGGGCATAGGGCTGGCGAGCCCCTAGGCCGCGGCCTTCTTCACCGCGCCGGCGATCTCGCTGACGACCTGCCGCACCAGCTTGGCGTCGTCGCCTTCGGCCATGATCCGGATCAGGGGCTCGGTGCCCGAGGCCCGCACCACCAAGCGTCCCGAGCCGTTGAGGCGCTGTTCGGCGTTCGCCAACGCGGCCTTCACCTCATCGTCTTCCAGGGGCTTCCCACCCGCGAATCGGACGTTCTCCAGCAGTTGCGGGACTGGCTCGAACTGGCGCGCCAAGGCGCTCATCGGCTGCCCGCTCTCTTTGAGCACGGCCAGCACCTGCAGCGCCGCCAGCAGGCCATCGCCGGTCGTGGAATAGTCCGACAGGATCATGTGGCCCGACTGTTTGCCGCCCAGGTTGAAGCCGCCCTCGCGCATCCGCACCATGACCGCCCGGTCGCCGACCGCCGTACGCTCCAGGGTAAGGCTCCGCTCGGCCAGGAATCGCTCCAGCCCCAGGTTCGACATCACGGTCGCCACCACACCGCCGCCCGTCAGGCGGCCATTGCGCGCCCAATGGTCCGCAATCAGCGCCATCAGTTGGTCGCCGTCGACCAGTCGCCCCTTCTCGTCGCAGATGATCAGGCGGTCCGCGTCGCCGTCCAGCGCGATGCCGATGTCGGCGCGGAACTCGCGCACGGCCTGCACCATCCCCTCGGGGTGGGTCGAGCCGCACTCCTCGTTGATGTTGGTGCCATCCGGCGAGACGCCGACCTTGATCACCTCGGCGCCCAATTCGTAGAGCACCACCGGGGCCACCTTGTAGGCCGCGCCATTGGCGCAATCGATAACGATCCTAAGGCCCGACAGGCTGAGCCGGCGCGGGAACGTGGCCTTGGCGATCTCGACATAGCGAGCCTGCGAATCCTCGACCCGCGCCACGCGGCCCAGCGCCGTAGGAGCCGCCAGCCCATCCGCCAGGCCCTGGTCCATCAGAGCCTCGATCTCCAGCTCCTTCTCGTCGGAAAGCTTGTAGCCGTCCGGCCCGAACAGCTTGATGCCATTGTCCACATAGGCGTTGTGCGAGGCCGAGATCATCACGCCCAGGTCCGCGCGCAGCGAGCGGGTCATCATCGCCACGCCCGGGGTCGGCATCGGCCCCAGCAGTCGCACATCCATCCCCACGCTGGCGAAGCCGGCCACCAGCGCCGGCTCGACCATGTAGCCGGAGAGGCGGGTGTCCTTGCCGATCACCACCATATGGCGCCGGTCGTCCTGGCTCATGAACAGCTTGCCTGCCGCCAGCCCCACCCTCAGCGCGACTTCGGCGGTCATGGGGTGGCTGTTGGCCTGGCCGCGGATACCGTCAGTGCCAAAGTAGGCGCGCGTGCTCATGGAAAAATCCGCCGGATGTGGTCTGGAAACGATCGGAAACCGAGATTTAGTCGATCGTCGCTTAGTGGATGCTAAAGGCGCAGCGGAGCAAACCGCTTCGGATTCGACTTAACACAAGGGACGCGGGCGCCATATGTGCGGGATCATCGGCATCGTCGGGACGAGCCCGGTCCAGGACAGGCTCATCGAGAGCCTCAAGCGGCTGGAGTATCGCGGCTACGACTCGGCCGGCATCGCAGGGTTTACCGCCGCCGGCGTGGCGCGCCGGCGCGCCGCGGGGAAGCTCAAGAACCTTGAGGCCGTGCTGGCCGATGCGCCCCTGAAGGCCACGGTCGGGATCGGCCACACCCGCTGGGCCACCCATGGCCCGCCCACCGAGGGCAACGCCCACCCGCACCAGGCCGGCCGCGTCACCCTGGTCCACAACGGCATCATCGAGAACTTCGCCGAGCTGAAGGCTGGCCTCCAGGCTCGCGGCAGGACCTTCGTCACCGACACCGACACCGAGGTTGTCGCCCAGCTGCTCGACGCCGAATTGGCGACAGGCAAGGCGCCGCTGGACGCCTTCAAGTCGACCCTGGATCAGGTCCGGGGGGCCTTCGCCCTGGTGGTGATGGTGGACGGCGAGGATGGCCTGTTGCTGGGCGCCCGGCGCGGGCCGCCGCTGGTGATCGGTCATGGGCGGGGAGAAATGTTCCTGGGCTCCGACGCCCTGGCCGTCGGCCCCTTCACCAATAAGGTCTCGTACCTCGAAGATGGGGATTTCGTCGCCATCGACCACACGGGCGCCCGCGTGTTCGACGAAGACGGCAAGCCCGTTGATCGCGCGGTCCAGACCGTGCCGCAGTCGGCCGCCCTGATGGAGAAGGGCAACTACCGCCACTTCATGGAGAAGGAGATCCATGACCAGCCGGAAGGCGTGCAGCGCACCGTTGCCGCCTATGTGGACGCCTTGTCCGGCTTTACCGCGATCCCGGGCGGCGTCGACTTTGCCGGGCTCGAGCGCATCCAGATCGTGGCCTGCGGCACCGCCTATCTCGCAGGCATGCTGGGCAAGTACCTGATCGAGCCGTTGGCGGACCTTCCCGTCGACGTGGATGTCGCTTCGGAGTTCCGCTACCGCCAGCCGGCGCTGCGGCCCGGCACCCTGGTCATCGCGGTTTCACAATCCGGCGAGACGGCCGACACCCTGGCGGCGCTACGATATTGCCAGGCGGCGGGGCTCAAGAGCGCGGTCATCGTCAATGCGGCGGGATCGACCATGGCGCGCGAGGTCGATGTGGTCTGGCCGATCCACTGCGGGCCCGAGATCGGCGTGGCCTCGACAAAAGCCTTCACGGCGCAGGTCACGGTGATGACCGCCATCGCGGTGGCGGCCGCCCGCGCCCGCGGCCGGATCGACGCTGTCGAGGAACAACGGCTGGTGAAGGTGCTGATGGGCGCGCCGCGCCTGATCGCTGAATCCATCAATCTTGAGGACGCGGTTCGCGACATCGCGGCCGAGGTCGCCAAGGCCCGCGACGTCCTTTTCCTGGGGCGCGGTCCGATGTATCCGCTCGCCCTCGAAGGCGCGCTCAAGCTGAAGGAGATCAGCTACATCCACGCTGAGGGCTATGCCGCGGGTGAGCTGAAGCATGGCCCCATCGCCCTGGTCGACGACAGCACCCCGATCGTAATCCTCGCGCCGTTCGACAGCTACTTCGAGAAGTCGGCCTCCAACATGAGCGAGGTGATGGCCCGCGGCGGCCAGGTGATCTTCATCACCGATCCGGAGGGCGCGCGCCATGCGCCGGTGGGCGCGCGGGTGGTGGTGACGGCGCCCAAGAGCGATCCCCTGATCGCCCCCCTGGTGCTGTCCGCACCCATTCAACTGCTGGCCTACCACGTGGCGGTGCTCAAGGGCGCCGACGTCGATCAGCCCCGCAACCTCGCCAAGTCCGTGACGGTGGAATAGGCGCAAACGAAAACGGCCGCCCTGGAGAGGGCGGCCGCTCGAAATCGCAGGCTCTTGCGAGCTGCTTACTTCTTCTCGGGCTCGGCGGCCGGCGTGGTCGCCATGGCGTCGGCGGCCGGAGCGGCAGCGGCGTCAGCGGCGGGAGCCGCAGCAGCGTCGGCGGCCGGGGCGGCCGGAGCGGCTTCAGCAGCGGGCGCAGCGGCAGCGTCAGCAGCCGGAGCAGCAGGCGCTTCTTCTTTCTTCTGGCAGGCGGCCATGCTGAGAGCCATGACGCCGGCGGCGGCAACAGTCAGGATGCGAAGCTTCATTTGAGTTGGGTCCCCTGGGGTGAATCCCCGACGGAGCCGACCCTACACAAATTCGTGCGATCTCAAAATCGTGATCGTCGGGAGGCTCTGAAAAAATGTCGCTACCGTGAGTGGGGCTCCATAGAGCGCGGCCTGGGTCGGAACGCGCGCGGACCCCCGCGACTTAGGAATGGGTCACGGCAGCATGGAGGATTGGACGGAATGGCGGCGCAGGTGAAGAAGGCGGTCCTGCCGGTGGCGGGGCTGGGCACGCGGGTGCTGCCCGTCTCAAAGACCACGCCAAAGAACCTGCTGAACGTCGTTGACCGCCCCATCCTGGCCTACATCGTCGAAGAGGGCCGCGCCGCGGGCATCGAACACTTCATCTTCATCGTGGGCCGTGGTCAGGGCGCGATCGAGGACTACTTCGATGCGATCCCCGAGATCGAGGACGCGCTGGCCGGCAAGGGCAAGATCGAGATTCTGGCGGACCTGCGTCGAGATCTTCCGGAACCGGGCCAGATGAGCTTCATCCGCCAGATGGCGCCCCTGGGCCTGGGCCACGCGGTCTGGTGCGCGCGGCACGTGGTGGGCGACGAGCCCTTCGCCGTGATGCTGCCCGACATGCTGATGGCGGCGGAAACGCCCGCCCTGGCTCAGGCCGTGGCCGCCTACGAACAGGTGGGCGGCAATATCGTCGTGGTCGAGCCCGCGCCCGAGGGCGAGGCGCACAAGTACGGGATTGTCGCCCTGGAGGGGCGTGAGGGACGGCTCAACCGCATGACCGGCATGGTCGAAAAGCCCGCGCCCGGCACAGAGCCGTCCAACCTGTTCATCTCGGGACGCTACATCCTGCAGCCTGAGATCTTCCGGATCCTGGAGACCCAGGAGCGCGGCGCGGGGGGCGAGATCCAGTTGACCGACGGCATGCTCAACCTGGCGAAGTCCCAGACCTTCCATGCCCTGGAGTACGAAGGCGTAACCTACGACTGCGGGGACAAGATCGGCCTGCTGCGCGCCAACGTCGCCTACGCCCTGGCGCGCCCCGACCTTGCGGATGCGGCGCGCAAGATGATCCAGGCCCTGCTCTAGACCTTGCGGCTGTTCGTCTTCGGATATGGCTTCTCGGGCCGGGCGCTTGGCCAGAGGCTGGCCGGCGAAGGCTGGCGCGTCACGGCGACATATCGGCGCGCCGAGACCCGCGCCGCGATCAAGGCCGATGGCGCCCTGCCGATAGACGCATCCGACCACCAGGCGCTCACGGCAGGTCTTGTCGGGGCCGATGCCGTGCTGGTGACGGCCGCACCCGGTCCTGACGGTTGTCCTGGCTTGAACGCCCTGGTGGGGCCCCTGGCCGACGCCGGGGCCTTCCCGGACTGGATAGGCTACCTGTCCACCACAGGGGTCTACGGCGATCGCCAGGGTGGGTGGGTCACGGAGAACAGCCGCCTGGCCGCCCAGTCGGTGGAGGCCGCGCGGCGCGTCGGCGCCGAGCGGGACTGGCTTCAGGTCGGCCGGGGCATGGGCCTGACCGTGACCATCTTCCGCCTGCCCGGCATCTACGGCCCCGGCCGCTCCGCGTTCGAGCGGCTCCGCGAGGGCCGCGCGCGCCGGATCGCAGCGCCCGGCCAGGTGTTCTCGCGAATCCACGTGGAGGATCTGGCGGCGGGCCTGGCCGCCTCCATCGCCCGGCCGAGGGCGGGTGGGATCTACAATCTCTGCGACGATGAACCGGCCCCAAACAGCGAGGTGGTCGCCTATGCCGCCCGCCTGCTGGGCATGGCCCCGCCGCTGGAGGTGTCCATGGCCGACGCGGCGCTGAGCCGAGCCGCCATGCGCTTCTATGCGGAGAGCAAGCGGGTCTCGAACGCCCGCGCCAAGGCGGAGCTGGGATGGCGGCCCGCTTACCCGACCTATCGCGAGGGCCTGACGGCGCTGCTCCCCCGATTGCTCGCCATCGGGGGAGCTTTCGGCGAAGCCGATTGAGGGGGTCCGCCCAAGCCGGTCCGCGTCACCTGTTCGCCGCGCCCCGGAGGACCCCCTCCGGCGCTTTGCGCCACCTCCCCCGATGGGGGAGGAACGGGTCAGAGCTCCGCGACCGCCGCCAGCAGCCGGTCGATATCCTGCGGTCGGGAGAGGCGGTGGTCGCCATCCTTGATCAGGTAGAAGACCACGTCGTCGCTCTTCAGGGCGTGGGCGAGTTCGAGGGCGTGGCGCCAGGGCACGTCGGCGTCTGCGCCCCCCTGCAGGATACGAACCGGCGCCGCGATCGGAACCGGCGGTCCGCCCAGGATCGACCAGCGGGCGCCATCCTCCAGCAGACTGCGGGTGATGGGGTAGGGCTCGCCGTACTCGGAGGGACGCAGCCAGACGCCCTCAGCCTCCAGGGCGGCGCGGCCGTCGGGCGGAATCTCGGGCCGGATCAGCGCCTCGGTGAAGTCGGCGGCAGGGGCGAGCAGGACAAGGCCCGTGACCCGCTCCGGGCGGACCATGGCCGCCAGGCAGGCTAGCCAGCCCCCCATCGACGAGCCGACCAGCACCACGTCGCCGTCCGTCATCTCGTCCAGGACGGCCAGAGCGTCGTCCCGCCAGCGCGTGATGGTCCCGTCCACGAAATCGCCGGAGGACTCGCCATGGCCGAAATAGTCGAAGCGCAGATAGGCGCGGCCCGCGTCGACGGCCCAGTCCGCCAGCGCCTGGGCCTTCGTTCCCGTCATGTCGGATCGGAAGCCGCCCAGCCACACCACGGTAGGCCCGTCACCCGCCACGCGACGCCAGGCCAGCCGCGCGCCACCTGGCCGCACCAGGTTTCCAGCCGTTTGCGTCATGCCAACCCCTTCGCACCAAGCGCCGACGCAGTTTACAAGGAGCCCGTGTCCCTGCCTTCCGATTTCACCCTGCTGCAGGTGGTCCCCGAACTGGAGACCGGCGGCGCCGAACAAAGCACGCTGGATGTGGCCCGCGCCGTGGTCCGCGCCGGCGGAACCGCGCTGGTGGCCACGCGTGGGGGACGGATGGCCGCGCGCCTGGCGATCGATGGCGGCCGCATGGCGCAGATGCCGGTCCAGACCAAGAACCCCTTCACCATGCTGGGGAATGCGGCCCGGCTGATCGCCCTGATCCGCCAGGAGAAGGTGTCCATCGTCCACGCCCGCAGCCGCGCCCCGGCGTTCTCGGCCCTTTGGGCGGCGCGGGCGACAGGTACGCCTTTTGTCGCGACCTACCACGGCGTCTACAAGGCCCAGTCCCGGCTCAAGCTCTGGTACAATGCGGTCATGACGCGAGGCGACCTCGTGATCGCCAATTCGAACTACACCCGCGATCACGTCCTGGCCGAGCACCAGATCAGTCCCGACCGGCTGGTGACCATTCCCCGGGGCGTGGATCTTGAGCAGTTCGACCCCGCCCGCGTCTCCCCGGCCCGCATCGAGGCTCTCGCCCGCGCCTGGGCGGTTCCCATAGACGGGCGCACCCGGATCCTGCTGGCGGGGCGGCTGACGCGCATCAAGGGTCATCTGGCGATCGTGGCGGCGGCGAGGCGGCTGGCGGACCAGGGCCGACGCGACTTCCTGATCCTCTTCGCCGGCGATGACCAGGGCCGGACCGGCTATGCCGCCGAGGTCCAGAGCGCGATCGACGCGGCGTCTCTGAGCGACCTGATCCGGATCGTGGGACATTGCGACGACATGCCGGCGGCCTATCTGCTGGCCGATCTGGCGATCCTGCCGACGCTCGTGCCGGAGTCCTTCGGCCGCGCCGCCGTCGAGGCCCAGGTGATGGGCCGCCCGGTGATCGCCTCGGCGCATGGCGGCGTCACGGAGACGATCGTGGACGGCAAGACCGGCTGGCTGGCGCCCGTCGACGATCCGGAGGCCTGGGCGGCCGCGATCGAACGGGCCATCGACCTGGGTCCCACGGGGCGCCGCCAGATGGGCGAGCTGGGCCGCAACCGCGCGCGCCAGCTCTATTCGGGTGAGGCCATGTGCTCGGCCACGCTCAGCGCCTACGAGAGGGTTCTGGAGTCTCGCGCCTGATGGCCCGTCCCGTCGAACGTATCCTGGTGATCAAGCTGTCAGCCCTGGGTGATTTTGTTCTCGCCCTGGCGGCCATGAAGAAGATCCGCGCCGCCCACGCCAAGGCGCACATCACCCTGTTGACCACTCCGCCGTTCGAGGCGCTCGCGCGGATCTGCCCGTACTTCAACGCGGTCGACACCGGCGGACGTCCAGCTGGCCTCTCGCAATGGATGACCTTGCGGGCGAAGGTGCGTGGGGCCCACTACGACCGGGTCTATGACCTGCAGACCTCGGCCCACTCGAACCGTATCTTCCAGGTCTTGAGGCCCGGCCCTCCGGCGTGGTCCGGCATCGCCCTCGGCTGCTCCCTGCCGCATCGCAATCCGCTGCGCGACAGCATGCACACGCTTGAGCGCCAGGCGGACCAGCTGATGTACGCCGGCATCTGGGACGATGCGCCGACCGAGCCCGGCAGCGCCCCGGCTCCTGATTTGTCCTGGATCCTGAAGTCCTCGCCCGTCGAGCGTCCGGTCTCGGGACATAACCGGCCTCGGCCCTACGTCATGTTCGTGCCCGGCGGGGCGGCGCATCGGTTGGACAAACGCTGGCCGGTGGAGCGGTATTCCGAGCTTGCGCGCATCCTGACCTCTCGCGGCTTCGACATCGTGATCATCGGCGGACCGCAAGAAACCGATCTGGCGCACACGATCCAGCGCGCCGCGCCAGGCGCCCGCGACCTCACCGGCCGCACCGATTTCGCCTCGGTCGCCCGGCTCGGCGCCAAGGCCGCCCTGGCGGTGGGCAACGACACCGGCCCGCTGCACCTGGCGGCGGCCGCCGGCGCGCCGGCTATCGTGCTGTTTTCACGCGCCTCCAATCCCGCGCTTTCGGCCCCGCGCGGGCGCGTGGCGATCCTGCGGGCCGAGAACCTGGACGACCTGCCTGTGGCCCAGGTGGCCCAGGCCGCGAGCACTTTGGCGCCCGGTCCCGCCGCTACGCCTTGATACAAACCTTCCCGTTGGTCATATACTGAGCGACACGACCGGAGCGCCTCGCGCGCCCCGGCGTTTTTTGCGTTTCAACAGTCCCGGAGACCTGCCTATTCGCCGTCCCATGCAAGCGCCGCCCGTCAAAGAGGGGCCGCGCATGAACGAAGAGATCCGCGTTCCTCGCGTCCTGCTGATCGATCAGCACGGCGAGAAACAGGGCGTCATGCCCACGTCGGCCGCCATCGAGGCCGCCCAGGAGGCGGGCCTCGATCTTGTCGAGATCGTTCCGAACGCCGACCCGCCCGTCTGCAAGATCCAGGACTACGGAAAGGTCAAATTCCAGGAGCAAAAGAAGAAGAACGAGGCGCGCAAGAAGCAGAAGGTCGTCGAGCTCAAGGAAATCAAGCTCCGTCCCAACATCGACATCCACGACTATGAGGTGAAGCAGCGTTCGATGCATCGCTTCTTCGCGGAAGGCGACAAGGTAAAGATCACCCTGCGCTTTCGCGGCCGCGAGCTGGCCCACCCAGAGCTGGGCATGAAGCTCCTCCAGAGGGTGAAGACGGATTTCGAGCCCGTCGCCAAGGTCGAATACGAGCCGCGCATGGAAGGCCGCCAGATGATCA
Source organism: Alphaproteobacteria bacterium (assembly GCA_031426235.1). Taxonomy (GTDB): domain Bacteria; phylum Pseudomonadota; class Alphaproteobacteria; order Caulobacterales; family Caulobacteraceae; genus Phenylobacterium. The sequence continues at coordinate 13,357 of JANPKX010000690.1, forward strand.
TGATCCTGGCGCCTCGCTGATGGGGCTCGGGCGAACGGCCGCCACGCTCCTGGCCGCCGCCGCGCTCGCTGGGCCGGCGGCTTCGCAGGACGCGTCCAACTGGAGCAACCCCGTTAAGCCCTTTAAGATCGGCGAGGGGCTCTACTACGTCGGCTCGTCTGACTTGGCCGCATATCTGTTCGTTTCGAGGGCGGGCCTCATCGTCCTGGACGGCGGCGATGCCAAGACGGGCGAGCAGATCGTGGGCAACATCCGAGCCCTGGGATTCGACCCGTCGAAGATCAGGATCCTGCTCAACACCCATCAGCACTTCGACCACGCCGCGGGCCTCGCCGCCGTGCGCCGCGCCGCGCCGGGGGCGAAGCTCTATGCCAGCGCGGCCGACGGCCCGGTCATCGCGGCCGGAGGGCGGGGCGACCCGTTCCTGAAGGGCAAGCCTTACGAGTACGAGCCCGTCCCTGTGGCGCACACCCTGAAGGACCGCGAGAAGGTCACCCTCGGCGAATGGACGCTGTTGGCCCATATCACCGGCGGCCACACTGCGGGCTGCACCACCTGGGCTTTCCCAGTGATGGTGGCGGGCAAAGTCCGCCAGGGGCTGGTGCACTGTTCGTCCAGCGTGCTGCAGGGCTACAAGCTCGGGCGCACCGAAACTTACCCCGGCATCACAGCCGCGTTCGAGGCCAGCTTCGCGCGCTGGAAGTCGCTGCCCTGCGAGGTCTTCCTGGGCTCCCACGGCCAGTTCTTCGCCATGCCCGCCAAGCGCGCCGCCCTGGATGCCGGCAAGCTTGACGCCTTCGTCGATCCGGTGGGCTGCAAGCGCTTCTACGCCGCCCAGGAGGCGAACTACCGCACGGAGCTGAAGCGGCAGAACCCGTAGCCGCGCTCCAGCCGCCGGAGGGGTCCCGCGGACGAGCCGCGGGATGACGGCGGAAAGTGGACGTCGCGCCTTGCCCGCTCGGGGCCCGCGCCGTAACACATCCGCATGTCCGACACCTCGCCGCGGGAGGCGACAGCGCCCTCGCTGGCGGCGCTGTCGCTGATCGCCGTCATCTTCATCAATATGCTGGGCTTCGGGATCATCGTCCCGTTGCTGCCCTTCTATGGGAAGTCGTTCAGCGCCGAGCCGTGGCAGATCGCTCTGGTGTTCTCGGCCTATTCGGCGGGCGCCTTCTTCGGGGAGCCGTTCTGGGGCCGGCTTTCCGACAAGTATGGCCGCAAGCCTCTGCTGATCTCGACCCTGGCCGGCAATGTGCTCTGCTACCTGGCGCTGGCGTTCGCGCCAAACGTCTGGGCCGCCCTGGCAATCCGGTTTCTTGGTGGGTTGGCCAGCGGCAACGGCGCGGTGATCCAGGGCTATATCGCCGACGTCACACCCGCGGAGCGTCGTCCTCGCACCATGGGCTACATGGGCGCCGCCTGGAACATCGGGCTGATCGTCGGCCCCTCGCTCGGCGGCCTGTTCGCACGGCCTGAAGCTGGGCCCATCGGCTTCCAGATCCCGCTGTTCATCGCCGCGGGCTTCTCGTTCCTCTCGTTGATCTCGATCATCGTGT
>JANPKX010000691.1:0-1665 GCA_031426235.1 Alphaproteobacteria bacterium
GTCAGGCTGACCAGGCCGGCCTTCGCGGCGGCGTAGGGGGCGACCATCGGCGCGGTCCGGCGGGCATGGACCGACGACACGTTCACGATCGCGCCGCCCGGGCTCATGTGACGGAAGCCCTCGCGGATAAAGAGGGCGGCGCCCACGAGGTTGACGTTCAGCAGGCCCCGCCAGTCGTCGCCGGTCCAGTCGGCGATCGGCTTGTAGAGCATGGCGCCGGCCACATTGGCGATGGCGTCCAGCCGCCCGAACCGGGCCATGGCCGCCGCGACGGTACGTTCGATGTCCGCCTCCTGGCCCACGTCGCAGGCCAGGCTGACGGCGTCCGCCGCGCCCAGGGCGATGAGGCGATGGGCGGCTTCGGGATTTTCGTTGCGGTCCGCCAGCACGATGGCAAAGCCGTCGCGGGCGTGGGCGTCGGCGATCGCGCCGCCGATGCCGCCCAGGCCGCCCGTCACGATCAGGGACTTCACCATTCGCGCAGGTCTCCCTCGGGCCCGCGCCACGCCGGATTGCGCCAGCGGTGCGGGGTCTTGGCCGCCTCGCGGACGGCGGCTTCGTCGATGGTGACACCGAGGCCCGGCTTGTCGGGCACGGCCACGGTTCCGGCCTCGATGGCGAACACCTCAGGATCGGTGATGAAGGTCGCCAGGTCCGCGTCGGGGCGGTTGTAGTGGATGCCCAGCGACATTTCCTGGATCACGAAGTTGGCGCTGACGGCGGCGACCTGCAGGCAGCTGGCGAGGGCGAGCGGGCCCAGCGGACAGTGGGGGGCCAGCGCCACGTCATAAGCCTCGGCCATGGTCGCGATGCGCCGCAGTTCCGAAATGCCGCCCGCGTGGCTGACGTCCGGCTGGGCGATATCCATCGCGCCGGCCTCGAAAAACGGCTTGAAGTCCCAGCGGCTGTAGAGGCGCTCGCCGAACGCGATCGGGACACTGGAGGCCTGCATCAGCTGGCAGATCGCCTCGGGGTGCTCGTTCAGCAGCACCTCCTCGGCGAACAGCGGACCCAGCGGCTCGATGGCCCGCAGCATCTGGCGCGCCATGGGGCGATGGATGCGGCCGTGGAAGTCGAGGCCCACATCGATGCCGGTCGCCCGCACCAGCGCCAACCGCTCGGCGACAGCGTCGACGGACGAGGGGCTGTCCAGCCAGTGCATATCCTCGGTGGCGTTCATCTTCACCGCCGCGAAGCCCTGGGCGCGCCGCGCCGCCGCCGCCTCGGCCACGTCGGCCGGCCGGTCGCCGCCGATCCAGGCATAGACGCGCAGGCGGTCCCGCACGCGCCCACCCAAGAGGTCCGAGACCGGTACGCCCAGCTTGCGCCCCTTCACGTCCCACAGCGCTTGATCGAGACCCGATATCGCCGACATCAGCACCGGGCCGCCGCGATAGAAACCCAGGCGGTAGAGCAGCTGCCAGGCGTCCTCGATCCGGTCCGGATCCTGGCCGATCAGCCGGTCGCGGGCGGCGTCGATCGAGCCCAGCACAGACTCCGCATGGCCCTCCAGGCTGGCCTCGCCCCAGCCCACGGCGCCTTGCTGCGTCTCGATGCGTACAAAGACCCAGCGCGGCGGAACGGCGAAGGCTTCGATGCGGGCGATCTTGTCCATGGGAGCCTCTGTCGCGGGCGCGTGTTTAGGAGTGGCGGGAGGTCGCGGCA
>JANPKX010000692.1:0-5170 GCA_031426235.1 Alphaproteobacteria bacterium
GATGGTCGCCGGCATCCTGGCCTCGGCGCTGCTGTTCGACGCCTTCCTGGACCCGATCCTCGGACAGTTCTCGGATAACTTCCGGTCCCGCTGGGGCCGCCGCCACCCGTTCATGCTGGCCGCCGCCCTGCCCTATGCCGTCTGCTTCTTCCTGCTCTGGAACCCGCCGATGGACTGGAGCCATCAGGCGCTGGGCGTCTATCTGATGGTGCTGATCTTCGCCGTCCGGTTCTTCGACACCTTCTTCGAACTGCCGCACCAGGCCCTGGCCCCCGAACTGGCGCACGAATACGACGACCGCACCAACCTTCTGGCCCTCAGACACTTCTTCCTGGTCGCCGGCGGGCTGGGGATGACGGTCCTGGCCTATCAGGTGTTCCTCAAGGAACGGCCCGACGGCTCCGGCGGCGTCCTCGCCCGCGACGGCTACTTCGCCTATTCACTGACCGGCGCCCTGATCATCTTCGGCACGATCCTGGCCTCGGTGTTCGGCACCGCCAGCCGCATCCCCTACCTGGCCGTCGCGCCCAAGCGGTCGATCACGCTGAAGGCCATGGCCGTCGAGGTGTTCCATACCCTCAACAACCGCTCGTTCATCGCCATGGCCCTGGCCAGCATGTTCGTCGCCGTGGCCGTCGGCGCGCGCAACGCGCTGGAGATCTACTTCGGCCTCTACTTCTGGGAGCTGAAGCAGTCTGAGCTCGCCACCCTGGCCACCGTCAGCGTCATCGGCGGCTTCCTCGGCGTCTTCCTGGCGCCCATGGTCGGCCGCGCGCTGGGCAAGAAGTGGGGCACGATCGTGATGTTCATCATCGTGATCTTCGTCCACGTGACGCCGGTCTCGCTGCGCCTCCTGGGGCTGGCCCCCGCCAACGGCACGCCCGAGCTGCTCTGGCTGCTCTATGGCGAGGAGATCATCAACGCGACCATGGCTGCGATCATCGCCATCCTCCTGGCCTCGCTGATCGCCGACGTGGTCGAGGACGCCGAGGTCAAGACCGGCCGCCGCTCCGAGGGCCTGCTGCTCTCCGCCAACAGCCTGATCCGCAAGGCGGTCTCCAGCGGCGGCATCCTGGCCGCCACCACGGTCCTGGCCTTCATCGGCTTCCCCGAAAAGGCCGAGCGCGGCCAGGTCGCGCCCGAAGTCCTGCGGGACCTCGGCCTCATCTACATCCCGGTCATCCTGGGCTTCTACGGCGTCGCCATCGCCTTGATCTCGGCCTACACGATCAACCGCGAGAAACACGCGGAGAACCTGGAGACCCTGCGCCTACGCGCCGGCGAGGCCGCCGCGGCGGAAGCGGGGCCGGGGATTGGCTCGGGCGAGATTGCGCCGGACCGGCGGTGAGCTATAGCGGCATTGACCACACCTAACCGCTCATCCCGGCGAAGGCCGGGACCCAGATAGCGTGGCGCCGAGGTTCGCGTGGTAAGTCTCGTTTGCCGATTGGATCCGTTCAGCTCAGCAGCGCGTGAAGCGCGCGTTCGATGTCTTCGGATTTGAACGGCTTGCTGACGATCGGTTGGCTGGCAAAGCGTTCGGGCAGCACGGTCGAGCCGTCGTAGCCGGTCGTAAAGATGAACGGTATCTCGCGATCTTGCAGGATGGCGGCGGCATCCCACGACATCTCTCCCCCCAGATTGACGTCGAGAAGCGCCGCATCGATCCCGTCTTCGCGCGCGAGAATCAGCGCCTCGCTTAGCCGCGTGGCGGGCCCGATGACCTCCCACCCCAAATCGACGATGACGTCTTCGATGACCATCACGACCAACGCCGAATCCTCGACGACGAGTATCCGCCGGCTGGAACTAGCAGCCGCTGCCGTCTGCTCTGCGGGTTCGATGTTCCCAGATGCCGCAATGCTCCCGGCGCCGACACGTTGCACAGCAGTGAGGGGAAGCGTGATCGCGCATGTTAGCCCGTCGGGCTCGTAGGCCAGTTTCGAAGTTCCGCCGGTTTCCATGGCGAGCGCGCGCTCGATCAGCGTCGATCCGAAACCACGGCGTTTGGGCGTGGTGACGGTCGGGCCGCCGCTTTCGCGCCACAAGAGCTCGACGCCTGTGTCGGCGTTGAATGTCCAACTGACTTGCACGCGCCCCGAAGCGACCGACAAAGCTCCATACTTCGCTGCATTGGTCGTGAGTTCGTGGATCGCGAGCGACAGCGACAGCGCGGTTGTCGGCGCGAGTGCGAGTTCGGGACCCTTCAGCGCGTAGTTCGGCTGCTCCGCCTTGTAGGCGTCGAGTTCCTCGTGGATGAGCGCGTCGAGCAGCACGCCTTCCCATCGGCTCTGTGTCAGCAGGCTGTGCGCGCGCGACATCGAGCGTATGCGTCGGTCGAGTCCCTCGGTAAAGCTCGAAAGCGAGGTCGCGCCCCGGCTGGTCTGCGAAACGATAGCCTGAATATTCGCCAGCGTATTCTTCACCCGGTGGTCGAGTTCGGCCATTAGCAGCTTTTCCTGCTGCCATGCCCGCAACCGTTCGCGCGCCGCTGCATCGATCCGCCGAAGCACGATTTCGAGCAGCGAGACGCGCAAGTCGAACGCCGCGTCGTTTTCGGATGGAGACCAGGGTGTCGCCCGACCCCGCACCGTTTCGGCCCAGGCGTCGAACGACTTTCGCGGTGTCAGCCGGATGCCGTTCGGTCCGACCTCGACCGGCTTGTTCGGGTCGCCGCCCCAACGCACCGTCTGAACGACTTCAGGCCGGAACCACAGCACGAAGTCGCGGGGTTCACGCGAAACTGACACCGCCAATAGCCCCGATGCGACACCGGCATAGGCCTTGGCCGGGGGAAACTCCTCGCCCAGCCGGTCGGTGGCATAGACGCCCTCGAAATCTTCCATCTTGCGGGTCAGCCAGTCGGTCAGGGCGCCGATCTGCTCATCATTGGGCGTCGCGCCCAGTGAGGTGATTCCGCTGTTGACGCGGATCGAGACGCCGCCACGCGATTGCCCGACGCGCAGCGCCAGGCCCTCGGCTGCGATGTAACCGAGCAGTTGCTCCTGCTGCGCGACCAGTCCGACGGCATAGTCGTCTTCCTGCGCCAGCGCCTTCATGATCGTCGACTGCGCCTCGCGCGATAGCAATCGGGCCTCAAGCTGTTCGGCGCGCAAACGCACTTCGAGCTGGAGCGAGAACATCGATCCGAACAATTCGCACACCGCGCGCAGATGCCGCGGAAGCCGACGCGGCGTGTAGTGGTGGCACGCCATCAGCCCCCATAACCTGCCCTCGAAGATGATCGAGATCGACATCGACGCGTCGACGCCCATGTTGCGCAGATATTCGCGGTGGATGGGGGAGACGTCGCGCAGCGTCGCATAGCTCATGTCCAGCGCCCTGTCGGTGCGCGGGTTGAGGGCAGGCAGCAGCGGCGCGGGTGTGTAGTCGACTTCCGTGATCAGCCGTAGCCAGCTGGTCAGGTACAGCGCGCGGGCCTGCTTCGGGATGTCCGAGGCCGGGTAATGCAGGTCGAGAAAAGGGTCGAGGTCGTCGCGCCGCGCTTCGGCGTACACCCAGCCAGAGTCGTCGGGCATGAAGCCATAGACCATGACCCGGTCGTAGCCCGCGACCGACCGCACGCGCTCTGCGGCGAGCTGGCAATAGGCCTGCAAGTCGGGGGTGTCGCCCAGCCCATCGATCATCTCCTGCACGCAGGCAAGCGGATCGACGGCGTGACGATCGGCGAGGTCGGCATCCTCGACTTCGATCACCAGAACGTCCTCGCTCAGGTGCACGCTGGCGTCGATCGGGCGGTCGGTCACGGCGCGCATCAAAGGATCTAGCATGTGACGTGGGCGCGAAAGCGTCGAGCCGCGCAGCAGTTCGCGTAGCCGCTCGACCTGCGCGACTGTGAATACTTCCGACAGGTCTCTCCCGGCCAGAGCCCCCGCGTCGAAGCCGAGCAGACCGATGGTGTCGCCCGCGACTTGCTCGATCCGCATCGTCGCGGGATCGACGGCGAGCATCGCGCCATGCGGCAGGATCGTTCCGGGAATATGGATCGCCTCGCGATCGCAGTTGGTCAGGTCGATCGCGCCGTCAGGATTAGCATCCACGTTAGGTCATCCAGTCTTCGTAAGTCGCGAAGGTCGCCTTTGCGGCCATCGCCGCAGCTGCTCTTGATGCGGCGTCTGGCAGATTATCTTCGAGCTCGGCCGCAAAGATCTTCCAATCGTTCTCACCCGTTCCCGTCAGGAAACGGACCGGAAGTGCGGCATGGCCGTCGGTACGGCCCGCGATCGCGCGCGCCATCACCTTCCCGCCCAGCGAGGCCCCAAGCAGGACGTACCGCGCGCCGATCATCTCGGCGTGATCGCATCCGATCGGTGGCAGACCACAACGCGGCAACGCTTCGATCGCAGCGGCGCCGACACCCAGTTCTGTCAGGTCTTGAACAAGACAGTCTGTCAGGCGTCGGCGAGGCCCAGCATAGGTTCGACAACGGTGTAAAAGCCATATGAACGGGCGAGCAGGCAGCGATACTCGTCCCGATCGACCGTGCCGATGGCGAGGCGTGCAAGTCCAGGGTGACGATGCAGGCGTTGGTGAATGTCGTGAGTGGCCGTCTGCAACACATGACGGGCACTTTTCAGACGCAGGTCCAAGACGGGATCGCCATCGACGAGCCCACTCGGTGGGTCAATTGCGTCGGTTTGTAACCGACTGGCGATGGCCTCTCCCAGCATCACGAACACACCCGAAAAAAGACGAAAAACGCTCTTTCATGTCGCCAGAAGGATTTGTATGAGCGGCATTGCGTCAACAACAACCTGGAAGCGACATCTAGTGCACTAAAATGGACGCAATGTGTGCGAAATCGTCTGTGTCGCGAGCAAGGACTGGAGATCGATGAGTACGTTGGACGCGACGAGGTCTCGCGCCGCTATCGGGGAGATGGCATGCGCAACGTGGCTGGCAAGCGGCGACGGCTATTGCTGGGACATACCCGATTGGTGTGAGCTTACGGGGCTGACCGCTGAGCAGGCCGAGGGTGATGGCTGGGCCGACGCTCTCCACCCCGAAGACAGGGACAAGACCTTGGCTGAGTGGGCTGACGCCCTGGCTAGCCCTCGTCCTTACTCGGTGATCTATCGGGCCCGATTTGCGGATGGCGAATATCACTGGATCAACGCGCGGGCCCTGCCCGTCCTGAGAGCCAGCGGCG
>JANPKX010000693.1:0-2149 GCA_031426235.1 Alphaproteobacteria bacterium
GCCAGGCGCCAACCAGGGGTATCTGGAAGTGCTGGACCAGGATTTCGGTGCGGCCACGCCGATGATCATGGCTCCGGGCGACCTGCTGGTCTTCCACAGCTACCTGCTGCACCGCTCGGTGGACAACCGCTCGGCCAACCGCCGCTCGGCGATGGTCTACCATTACGGAAAGGCGGGAATTCGCCCGCTGCAGCCGCTCTCGGCCGCCCAGCTCCGCATCCACCAGTGGACGTCCGTCCGCCGCGCGGCGACGGCCGTGGCCTGAGGATGCGTCGAGGGCCCGCAACCCGGCTCGCGGCCCTTGCGGTCGCGCTCGCTGCGCTTTTCCTTACGCCAGGCGCGGCGCCGGCGCGGGAGACGTCCCGGCCGAACTTCGTCGTCATCATGTTCGACGACATGAGCCCGCGCGTGGGCGCGTTCGGCGACAAGCTGGCCCATACGCCCAACCTGGACGCCCTGGCCCGCGAAGCGATCCGCTACCCCAACACCTTCACGACCGCACCGGTCTGCGCGCCCAGCCGCGCGGCGCTGTTCTCCGGGCGCTACCAGCAGACGATAGGCGCCCAGCACATGCGCACCCGGGGCGCGGCGGGCCTGCCGGCCGGCGGGCCCATCGACTACGACGCCGTCCCGCCGCCCGCCGTGAAGTGGCTGCCCGAGCTGCTGCGCCGCGCGGGCTATTTCACGATCAACGTCGGCAAGACCGACTACCAGATCGGCGAGCCCTTCACGATCTGGGACGTCAACGCGCCGAATGCGGATTGGCGCAAACGGCCGGCGGGCCCGCCGTTCTTCGCCTTCATCAACCTCGCGCGGACCCACGAGAGCTATCTCTGGCCTGAGGAGGCCACCAGCGCCGATCCTACCGTGCGCCGGGTGGCCGCGCGCAACCGGGCCGAATTGGCCGGCAAGCCGCGCCTCACCGACCCGGCCGCCGTAACGGTGCCGCCCTACCTGCCCGACACGCCGGTGGTGCGGGCCGACATCGCGCGCGCCTACGACAACATCGCCTTCGAGGAGCGCCGGGTTGGCGAGATCCTAGCGGCGCTCAAGGCCGACGGGACGCTGGACCGGACCGTGGTGATCGTCACCGCCGACCACGGTGACGGCCTGCCGCGCGTCAAGCGTGCGATTCATGTGGCGGGGCTGCGGGTGCCGATGCTGGTGCGGATGCCGGGCGGCGTTGGGGCGGGCGAGGAACGGCGCCAGTTCGTGAGCTTTGTCGACCTCGCGCCCACCCTCCTCGCCCTGGCCGGCGTGCGGCCACCCGATTGGATGCAGGGCCAGCCATTCCTGGGCCCCGGCGCTCGCGTGCGCACCCAGGTGTTCGCCGGCGCCGACCGCTTCGACGCTGCGCCCGACTGGCAGCGAACGGTGATCGAAGGCCGCTTCCAGTACATCCGTAACTACCGCCCCCAGACTCCGCAGCTCCAGCCCCTGGCGTTCCGCGACAACCTGCCGACCATGCAGGAAATGTGGCGGATGAAGACCGAGGGGACCTTGCCGCCCGCGGTCGCCCAGTACTTCGGGCTCAAGTCCCCCGAAGAGCTCTACGATCTGACCGCCGATCCCGACACCGTCCGCAATCTGGCGGCCGATCCGGCCCATGCCCGCGACCTGGCGCAGCTGCGCGGCATCCTCGACCGGCAGTCGGCGCGGGTCGGCGACATGAGCGTCAAGCCGGAGCACGAGATGATCGCCGACCAGTGGCCGGGCCTGGTCCAGCCGGTGACCGCGGCCCCGGTGTTCGCCGCGGCGGGGAGGGGGCGGCTGCGTCTGTCCAGCGCCACGCCCGGCGCCTCGATCGGCTATCGGCTGGCGGGCGAGACGGCCTGGCGTCTCTACGCCGGTCCCTTCGCGGCCAAGGGGGTTGCGGCGGAGGCCAAGGCGATTCGCTACGGCTACGCCGAGAGCCCGCTCACGCGCCAGCCGTCACCCTGGCACCCGGCGCTGGGTTTTCGGCCCGGCAGCCCCTCGATCCACCTTTGCCGTCGTTGAGGGCTTCGATCATGATGCGTCGTCGTCGCGACCTGCCCGCCGGTCGTGACAACCATGCCCCCAACGGAACCCAGACCATGACCGACTTCGCGCCGCGCAAGGGCATGACCGCTGACGAGATCGCTGAGACGGTCACCGCCATCCTCAGCGA
>JANPKX010000694.1:0-12087 GCA_031426235.1 Alphaproteobacteria bacterium
GTCGTGCTGATGGACTGCGGTTGTGCGGTGGAGGGGTATCAGTCCGATGTCTCGCGCACCTTCGTCTTCGGCGAGCCCACGCCGAAGCAACGCCTGGTCTGGGGGCAGGTCCAGAAAGCCCAGCAGATCGCCTTCGAGGCGGCGCGTCCGGGAGCCACGGCCGGAAGCGTCGACGACGCGGTGCGCCGCTACTACGTCTCGCAGGGCTACGGTCCGGACTACAGGCTTCCGGGTCTGTCGCACCGTACCGGCCACGACATCGGGCTGGATGGTCACGAGCCCGTCAACCTCGTCCGCGGCGAGACCACCCGGCTAGCCCCCGGCATGTGCTTCTCTGACGAGCCCGGACTCTATCTGCCGGGTGAGTTCGGCGTGCGTCTGGAGGACTGCTTCCACATGACCGAGGCGGGACCGCTATGGTTTTCAGCGCCGTCTTTGTCGCTTGAAAAGCCGGTCTAGAGCGCGAAGTATTCCCGATACCAATCCACGAAGCGCCCGACCCCGACTTCGACGGTCGTCGTCGGCTGGTAGTCCAGGACAGCCTTGGTGGTGGCGGTGTCGGCCTCGGTTCGGGCGACATCGCCGTCCTGCATGGGCATGAAGTTGATCTGCGCCTTCCGCCCCAGCTTGTCTTCCAGGACATGGATGTAGTGCATCAGTTCGATGCACCGACTGGCCCCGAGGTTCAGCATCCGCCAAGGCGCGGCGGCGGTGGCGGGGTCGGCTGCGACCGCGTCCCAACCCGGATTGGCCGCCGGCGGCCGCCCGATCGCCGCCACCAGTCCGCTGACGATGTCGTCGACATAGGTGAAGTCGCGCTGCATCTTGCCTTCGCCATAGACATCGATGGGCTGGCCTTTGAGGATGGCGTCCGTGAACTTGAACAGCGCCATGTCAGGCCGGCCCCACGGGCCATAGACGGTGAAGAACCGGAAGCCCGTGCAGGGGATGCCGAACAGGTGGGCGTAGGAATGCGCCATGCCCTCGTTCGCCAGCTTGGTCGCGGCATAGAGGGTGATCGGGTGGGTGGCGGAGTCGTGAACGCTGAAGGGCATCCTGGCGTTGGCGCCGTAGACCGAACTGGTCGAGGCGAAGACCAGGTGCCGCGGCTGGGTGGCCCGGCAGCCCTCCAGGATGTTGAGGAAGCCGACCACGTTCGAGTCCACGTACACGTCCGGGCGTTCGAGGCTGTAGCGAACACCGGCCTGGGCGGCCAGGTTGACGACGGCCTCGGGTTTCTCGCTGGCGAAGAGCGCCGCGACGCCCTCGCGGTCCATGAGGTCCAGGCGGGCATGGCGATAGCCGTTGTGGGCCTCCAGCAGGGCCAGGCGGCGCGCCTTCAGCTCCGGGTCATAATAGTTGTTGAGGTTGTCCAGCCCCAGCACCGTCTCGCCAGCCTCGAGCAGGCGCAGGCTCAGATGGAAGCCGATGAAGCCGGCGGAACCGGTGACCAGGATCGCCAAGATCGCACCTCGCAAACAGGCGCGCACGCGCGCGCGACACGACCCCTACGGGAGTCCGGCTTGCCGGGAGCTTAAGGCTATCGACCAGACAGGCCTACAACGCGGCGAAGGCGTTGCGGCTGCGCGGCTTCAGCCTGCGTCGCCGCGCGCGCCTTCAAGACGTCGCCGGCGCGGATCTGCGACAACACTGGCAACAAGCCCGCCAGGGTCGCCGTCATCAATCCCAACCGGCCCTCGCGCCATCCGCCCCGAACCACGAATCCGGTCAAGAAGGCGCCAAGCCCGGACCCGAGGCTGCCGGCCACACTGGGGACGCCGGCGTCCGCCATATCCTCGGCGGCGAGTGCGCTCACACGGTTCAGCCGTTCGATGAGGCCGCCCAGGTCGGCGCCAAGCTTGCGGCGGATGGCGCCTGTGAGCGCGCCGCCGGATCTGCCGGCCAGGATGCTGTCGGCGTTCACCCGACGCGACTCCCAAGCCTTGGCCCCGCGCCGGTAGAGCCGTGTCTCGCGGCGGGTGCTGAGGCGGCCTGACCAGCCTTCGCGCACCAGAGTGTCGCCGATGTAGTTGTCGATCGGCAGTTGGTAGTGGTCGCCAACGGGGCGCATCTGCAGAACAGCGCGGATCTCCCAGGCGAGAGCGGCGTCGACGATCTCGTCGGGATCGATCTCGAGGATCCACTGGCCGGTGCAGGCTTCAGCGCCGGCCGCTTTGCGCTGGCTCTCCAGCGGGAAAATGCCGTCGATCACAATGGCGCCGGCGCGGCGCGCGATGTCCTGCGATCCGTCCGTACAGCGGTCGGCTACCACCACGATCTCGTCGCAGAACGAAAGGCGCCGCAGGCACTCGCCCAGGATCGCTTCCTGGTTCTGCACGCAAACAAAGGCTGACAGCCTGACCACGTCTGAACTCCGCCTGACCCGAGAGGTCTCACAGCGTAAGACGCCGCGTGTGCGCTCCGCCCCCCGCTGAAGCTTTACGATTCGTTCAGAATTTGGCACGGGGCCTCGATAGGGGCGGGCCGCGGAATGCCTCAGCACCCGCCGCACGCCCAAGCGAGCGCCAAGGCCGTGGCGGCAGGCTCAGCTAGAGCCCGGCTTGCCGCTGCAGGACGACGGCCCCGTCCGAACGCACAACTCGTATCGGCGCGAGCAGAGCCAGGCGGCGGACCACCGCGTCCTGGTCGTCCAAAATCAGCACGCCGGACACCGGCGTCGCCGCAAGGGCGACGTCGTCGATGCGGATGGGCGTCGCAAACTGCTGGTTCAGGTCGGCCACCACCTCAGACAAAGGCTGGCCGCGATAGACAAGCCGACCGGTGCGCCAGCCGAAGACTTCGGCGGGCTCGGCGGCGGCGACGCGCACGCCGACCAGGCCTTCCTCGTGCTCGAGGCGCTGGCCCGGCCGAAGCCGGAACGCGCGGCCGACAATGCCCTCGGTGGGACGCACCTCGACCGCCCCGCGGGCGACTGTGACCGAGAGCCTACCGTCCCGGCGCCGGACATCGAACTGGGTTCCGACCACCCGCACGAAGCGATCGCCAACCGCGACCGTGAACGGGCGCGCGGTGTCGTGCGTGACGTCGAAGATCGCCTGGCCCTCTGTCAGGGTGACCGCGCGCGCGCGCCGGCCAAGGGTGACAGTCATATGGGTCGCGGCATTCAGGTCGACCCTAGATCCATCCGCCAACGTCACCGTCCGCCGCTCGCCTCTGGCGGTGACATAGGTCGTCGTCGTGTCCTGGCCGGCAAGTTGGGGCGCGATGACAACCGCCAAAGCCGCGGCGGCCGCCACAGCCCCGACGCCGACAAACGCCCGTCGATTCACCCCGGCCGGAGTGGCGCGGCGGCGCAAGACCTGTGCGGTGACCGCCTGATCCAGCGCCGCGTAAGTCTGCGAGGTCGAGAGGACGGCGTCGAAAGCCTCCGCGTTCTCGCCGCTCCGCGACAGCCAGGCGTCAAACGCTACCGCCTCGGCGTCCGAGAGGCTGCCGGCCTCGAGCCGAACGACCCAGGTGGCGGCATCGTCGCGCCGCGCCTCGTCGTTGTTTCGCCAGACGTGGATCATCAAACCTTCCAAGGCCAGCGCGTACGGCAGCCCGTTGAACAGTAAGACGCCACCGCCCCCCCCGGACCCCCAGGTCGCTTATGCAATTTCCGGTAGATCATTGACCCAACCGCAAGGTGAGTGCCTTGAGCGCGCCGGAAACATGCTTTTCGACCGACTTCACGGACAGGCCCATGACCCGCGCCGTATCCGCATGACTACGGCCTTCCAGCTTGTGGAGCCGGAACGCCCTTTGCATTTGTGGCGGCAGAGCCTCGACGGCCTCCACGAGCTGTCGCAGGCGTTGGCGTGACGCCGCAGCCTCATCGGCGGGCGCTTCGTCGGCGATATCCTCCCCGCCAAGCGAAAGGTGGGCGACGTTCCGCCAGGCGCTGTCGCGGGCCACCGCGCGGGTCTCGCCCCTGGCGCGGTCCAGCATCACATTGGTCGCTATGCGGTAGATGAGGGCGACCGGATTTTCGACCGCGATGTCTTCGCGGTCCCGTGTCGCGAGCTTGAGGTACAGCTCCTGGGCCAGGTCTTCAGCTAAAGAGGACGAACCCGACCGGGCGGCGAAGAAGCGAACCAGGTTGGCCCGCCGCTCCAGGTAGATTTCCAGCAACGGATCCGTGGGCTGGGTGGGCGCGCCAGGCTGCGACAACAGGCTCACGCGCAGCCTCGTCCGCAGCCTTGGCGGGTCGTGCGTGCAATTCGTGGCGGTCGTCGGGCGTTCATGGTCCGTTGGGCCGTCAGGTCTGGCGCTAGACATGCCTTATTCCGCGCGCCGCGCCAATCAGGCGCCGCCATGGGCCGTGGCGACAGCCTCGATGCGCATCGGCCGATTCGCCGCCTCGCTCACGAATTGCCTGCTCGCTCCGGCTTGTCGGACGGCGTTGCAGCCATTTTCTGCATCCAACCGTACGTTCGGCGGCCGGGAAGGGCCTTCTTGCTTGGCCCGAGCCCTGCAGTGGCTCTATGACAACGGGCTCCGACGGTATTTGCGGGGACGCCGTCGTGCCGTATTGGGACCAAGGAGTGTGTCGTCCATGAGCCGCAGTAACGTCCCGGGACTGGAGCCCGCGCCGACGAAGCACGCCAGACTCGTTCATTGGGTCCGTGACATCGCCGCCCTGGCCCAGCCCGACCGCGTGGTGTGGTGCGATGGCTCGCAAGCCGAGTGGGATCGCCTGACCGGCGAGCTGGTCGCCGCCGGCACTCTGAAACAGCTGAATCCCGAGAAACGTCCCAACTCGTTCTATGCCGCGTCCGATCCGCGAGACGTCGCCCGCGTGGAAAGCCGCACCTTTATCTGCTCCGAAAAGCCGGAGGATGCCGGGCCCACGAACAACTGGCTCGACCCCAACGAGATGCGCGCGGACCTCAAGGACCTGTTCCGAGGCGTGATGCGCGGTCGCACGATGTATGTCGTGCCGTTCTGCATGGGCCCGCTGGGCTCGAAGATCAGCCAGATCGGCGTCGAAATCACCGACAGCGCCTATGTCGCGGTCTCCATGCGGATCATGACCCGCATGGGGCAGGCTGCGCTCGATGCGATCGGCGCGGACGGCTTTTTCGTGCCCGCGGTCCACACCGTCGGCATGCCCCTCGTGGACGGTGTCCAGGACGTCGCCTGGCCGTGCAACGAAATCAAATACATCGTCCACTTCCCGGAGAGCCGGGAAATCTGGTCCTACGGGTCCGGCTATGGCGGCAATGCGCTGCTGGGCAAGAAATGCTTCGCTCTGCGGATCGCCTCGGTCATGGCCCGGGACGAGGGCTGGTTCGCCGAGCACATGCTGATCCTGAAGCTCACCTCGCCGGCGGGCGCAGTGAAGTACATCGCCGCAGCCTTCCCCAGCGCCTGCGGAAAGACCAACATGGCGATGCTGCAGCCGACACTGCAAGGCTGGAAGGCCGAGACCATCGGCGACGACATCTGCTGGATGCGGTTCGGCCAGGATGGCCGGCTCTACGCCATCAATCCCGAGGCTGGCTTCTTCGGCGTCGCGCCCGGCACCGGCATCGAGACCAACAAGAACGCGGTCGAGGCGTTGTGGGGCAATTCGATCTTCACCAACGTCGCGCTTACAGACGACGGTGATGTGTGGTGGGAGGGTCTGACTCCAGAGGCGCCCGCGCACCTGACCGATTGGCGCGGCAATAGCTGGACGCCCGACAGCGACACCCCCGCCGCTCACCCGAATGCGCGGTTTACCGTACCGGCCTCCCAGACCCCGGTCATCGCGCCGGAATGGGAGGACCCCAACGGCGTGCCTATCTCGGCCATCCTGTTCGGGGGTCGCCGCGCATCCGCGGTCCCGCTGGTGACGGAGGCCCGCGACTGGCAGCACGGCGTGTTCATGGCCTCTAACGTCGCCTCGGAAGGCACGGCGGCGGCCGAGAACGCCATCGGCGAGCTTCGCCGCGATCCCTTCGCCATGCTGCCGTTCTGCGGCTACAACATGGGCGACTACTTCGCCCACTGGCTGAAGATGGGCGCGACGGCGCCCGACCCGGCCCAGTTGCCTCGCATCTATTTCGTCAACTGGTTCCGCAAGGACGAGCGCGGCAAGTTCGTCTGGCCCGGCTATGGCGAGAACTGCCGCGTCCTGAAGTGGATTTCGGAACGCCTCGACGGCGTTGCCGAGGCCGTTGAAACGCCGATCGGTCGCGTACCGTCCCGCGCCAGCCTTGACGTCTCCGGCCTCAGCCTCACCGAGCCGCAGCTGAACCTTCTGCTCAGCGTCGATCCGCAGATCTGGACGCAGGAAGCCAGCCTGATCCCGGAATTCTATGACCGGTTCGGCGAGCACACGCCCAGGGCACTGTGGGAAGAGTACGAGGCCCTGGTGGAACGCCTGCGGGCCGCCAAGTCGCCAGAGCGCGTCGCCGCCGCCGAATAGGCGCCTGTGAGGCGCTTGTCTTCGCGACGCCGAGTCAGCAAGGTGACGGGGGCGCTTCACGGGGATGAGCCCACGCGGCGGTCGGCCTATGAACCTGGAATTGAATGCTGGGGACCTGGCCTTCCAGGCCGAGGTCCGCGACTTTCTCGACGCTCATCTCACGCCTGAATTGAGGGTGGCGGGGCAGTTGCTGACCAGCGTCTTCTGCGAGCCGCGTTTCAGCCTTCCCTGGCAGCGCATCCTGAATGCCAAGGGCTGGGCCGCGCCCGCCTGGCCCAAGGCCTATGGCGGCCCGGGCTGGACCGAGATGCAGCGTTCCATCTTCGCGGCGGAGTGCGCGGCGGCTGGCGCGCCCAGCCTCTCACCCATGGGCCTGCGCATGTGCGGCCCCGTCCTGATGGGCTACGGCACGCCCGAGCAGAAAGCCTACTATCTGCCGCGGATTCTCAGCGGCGAGGACTACTGGTGCCAGGGCTACTCGGAGCCGGGCAGCGGCTCTGATCTGGCTTCGTTGCAGCTTCGCGCCGTCAGCGATGGCGACGACTATGTTCTGGACGGATCGAAGATCTGGACGACCCACGCCCAATTCGCGAACCGAATGTTCTGCCTGGTGCGCACCAACGCCGCGGGCAAGCCGCAGCAGGGCATTACCTACCTGCTGCTCGACATGGCCACGCCCGGAATCTCGGTCAAGCCGATCATCACCCTGGCCGGCGAGCATGAGGTCAACCAGGTGTTCTTCGACGGCGTGCGCGTCCCCAAGTCGGGCCGTGTCGGAGAGGAGAACCAGGGCTGGACGGTCGCGAAGTACCTCTTGGAATTTGAGCGCGGCGGCGGCTCGGCGCCGGGTCTCAAGGTCGCGATTCAGCGGACGCAGGCGGTGGCCGCAGCGGGTAGCGGAGATGATGCCGCGCACCGGCGCCGGTTGGCGGAGGCGGCGATCGCCGTCGAGGCGATCGAGATGTCGGAGAGACGCGTCCTCAGCCTTTTAGCTGGCGGCAAGAACCCGGGTCCCGCGTCCTCGATGTTGAAGATCAACGGCACGGAAGCCATGCAGCGGCTGGATGAGATCTCTGTGGCCAGCCTGGGGCCCTACGCCGCGGTGTGCCAGCCCGCCGCCCGCGAGCCTGGCTCCAACGTCGAACCCGTGGGACCCCGCGAAGGTCTTACATCCGTGCCGCGCTATCTCAACAATCGGGCCGCTTCGATCTATGGTGGCTCCAACGAGATCCAAAGAGACATCATGGCCCGGCTCGTCCTCGGGCTATGAACGGAGGGAAACGAACGATGAGCATGACGCTGAACCTGCGCCGCCCGCCCTATCGGACCTATTCGATCACCCAGCTTTGCCGCGAGTTCGGCGCAACGCCTCGCGCGCTGCGATTCTATGAAGAGCAGGGACTGCTGGCGCCCGCCCGGCGGGAACTGAACCGGGTCTATTCCTACAAGGACCGGGCGCGCCTGAAGATGATCCTGAACGGTCGGCGCGTCGGGCTTTCGATCGCCGAGATCCGGGATATCCTCGACCTTTATGAGGAAAAAGGCGAGGCCGCGCAGAATGCCCAGGCGCTCCGCACCTTCAAGCGCCGCATCGAGCAGCTTGAGGCGCAGCGGGCCGAGGTCGACGCCGCGATCGACACCCTGAAGGATGCGGCGGCACGGCTGGAGGGCGCCCATCCCGAGTTGGCAGAGAAGCTCGAGAGCTAGGGCATGCGAAATCCCGGCCTTCCAGTGAGAGCGTCTGTGCCAGAAGCGGTCGGCGGCGGCTTGGCCGATGACAGCCCGTCTGGCCGGAGATTTTCGCCCCGCATGACGCGGCCGCCAAAACCCAGGACCTGACCAAGGTCTCGGTTTAGTCGGGGTCGGCCCAGGTCTGGAACGAGCGATCGATCCGCACGCGGGCGTCGGGAAGGGGGATGTGCAGGGTAAAGTGTGCGCCGCCCTCATTGCGGACGCTGAGACTGCCCTTCATGTCGCGCACCACCGCCGCCAGGATGGTGGTCCCCAGACCCCGATGGCCGCCGCCCGTGATGCCCGCTCCCTGGTCGGCCACAGTCAGCGCAATCTGTCCGCCCTGCTGGACGGCGACGATCGTAAGACGTCCGCCGGGACGCCCGGCATAGGCATGCTTGGCCGCGTTGATCGCAAGCTCGTTGATCGCGATCGCCACCTGTTGAGCGAGGTCCGCCGACACGGACAGGCGTTTGGCCTTCACGACGCAATTCAGTCCGGTGGTCGCTGCGATTGCGGGTCCGAGCTGTTGCAGGAAGTCAGCAAGGTCAACGCACGTCTGATCGGCGTGGGCATTGAGAAAGCGGTGCAGTTCGGCCACGGCGACCAGCCGGGCGCGGCAGGCTTCAAGGGCCGCCCGGGCGACCGGATCGCTCAGCCGCATCTCCTCGAACGTCAGTAGATCGGCCGCCAGCTGCAGGCTGTTGGCGACGCGGTGGTTCAGTTCCCGCGTCTCAAGGTCTTGTCGCGTCAGGCCGGGCAAGGCGGAGCGGGTGCGGTTCGCCGGGGACGAGGAGATCGGGCGCGCGCCCTGGGTTCTGGCGATCGTCTGCATGGAAGCACTCGTTTGGCCATGACAGTGGACTTGAGCAGTCACGTTTTGTCCTGAAGCCAACCCGGCAATGAACAATAAAGTTCCCGCTTATTTGCAAGTTCAAGCAATTCGATCCGTCGACGGGTTTCGGCTCACGTCATCGTTAATGAACGGTTAATGCACCCGGTCTAAACGCAGACGATCCCGGCCCTTGCGACAGTATAGGCGCCCTTGGCATAGGCCACTTCACCGTTTACCAGCACCGTGTCGATGCCGGTGGCGTCCCGGACATAGCGCATCCCATCGCCCGGCATGTCGAAGGTGGGGCGTTCCTCCGCGCGGCCGATGAGGTCGGGGTCGAAAACCACGATGTCGGCGGCTAGCCCCGCCTCCAGCCGACCGCGGTCCTTAAGCCCCCAGATGTCGGCGGTCTCGCCGGTGATCTTGGCGACGGCCCGCTCCAGCGTCAGAGCGCCCGCCTTGCGGACGAACTCACTGAAGAGGTAGCCGGTGTCGCCGTAGGTGGAGAACGACGACAGGTGCGCCCCGCCGTCGCTGGCGCCGATGTGAACCAGGGGGTGCGCCAGCATCGGGCCGATGCGATCGGTAGACTGGTGGCCCTGTCCGGCGCTCAGGAACGCCACATCGAGTTTGTTCTCGAGCGACAGGTCGATCAGCGCCATAGCCGGGGTTTGGCTGCGCGCCTTGGCGATCTGCGACAGGGTCTGGCCGACGAACGCCTGCGGGCAGGCATCTCCACCGCGCGCGACCAGGCGGCCGAGCGCGGCCTCGCCGCCGTCTGGGCCCGTATCGGCGATCAGCTTGGCGACGGTGTCGGGATCGCGCAAGGCGGTCTCGCGGGCGTCGAGGGGCAAGCGCAGCACGCGCACCCAACGGGGCCAACGGGCGAAGAACAGGCTTGGCCGCAGCAGGCTGAACGAGATGTCGATGGGCCGGGTTTGCATCTGCGGCCACACGCGCGCGCCGCGCGCGAACTGCTCCTCGACGCGCGAGATGGCCCGATCGGCGTTGTCGGGGACCGCCAGCGTGTCGAACAGCGGGGAGAAGGTCGTCGGAATATCGTGCTTCAGGCTCAGCTCGCCCAACTGATCGATACGCGCGATGGTGATGTCGGTGGCGTAGAACTCGGGCACGACCTGCAGCATGCGGCCATATTCGCCCAGCACGGCGCAGAGGGCGTCCAGCTCGGCGAACTGGGCGAAGCGGCTGGGAACCGGCCGGCCGTTCTCGTCGACGTCGACGAAGCTGGTCGAAAGGCCCACAGCGCCGGCGTCGAGGCATTCGCGCAGCAGCGCCTGCATGGCGGCGATCTCGGCGGGGGCCGCCGCGCGCTCCTGCGCCTCGGCGCCCATGACCCAGAGACGGATCACGCTGTGCCCGACCAAGGGCGCGACATTGATCGACAGACCCGGCTCCAGCGCGGCGCGATAGCCGGCGAAATCCTCCCAGCTCCATTCGAACGCGGTGGTGAAGGCCTCGGGCGGCATCTCTTCGATCTGTTGGAACATGCCGATGACGCGCTGGCGGTCGGGAGCCTTGATCGGCGCCAGCGAGAGCGAGCAGTTGCCCGGCACCACGCAGGTGACGCCATGCGCCAAGGCGGGTCGCGCGGCGCCATCCCAGAGCAACTGCACGTCGAAGTGCGTGTGAGGGTCGATGAAACCTGGCGCGACAACGCGGCCCGTCGCATCGATCGTGGTCCGCGCCTCTCCCACGACCTCGCCCACGGCGGCGATCTTGCCGTCTTTCACGGCCACGTCGCCCGGAAACCCCGGCGCGCCGGATCCGTCGACGATCAAGCCGTTCCGTACGATCACGTCGAACATCAGAGACCCTCCAGTATCCGTCGCCACGACTGCCCAGCCAGGTCGTCGACGTGGGTGACGCCGCACGCCGTCATGAGACGCAGTCCCGTCATCTCGTCCAGCACCACCGGACCTTCCGACCCGTTGGGATGCCGCAGCCGAACCAGAAGTTCAGCAGCCCCGTCATGGCCGGCGACGATCTCCGCCCCCACGATGACGGCCTCGTCGGTCACCGCGAGATCGGCGGTTCGACGAAGATGACGTCGGAGCCCAACAGCAGTCCAGCCGGCTTGCGCATGGCGAACACATGCAGATTCCAGCTCCGGATCCGGTCCGCGGTCGCCGGCACGGGCTGGCCGGGCAGGGCGCGCGCCGCCAGCGCCTCGAGCGTCTCGTCCGGCAGGGGCGTGACGAACCGGCGCTGGCGGCTCAGCGCCATCAGATGCGCTCGACGATGATCGCCGGGGCCATGCCGCCGGCGGCGCACATGGTCACCAGGCCGCGCTTGAGGTCGCGCCGCTCCAGTTCGTCGACGATGGTGCCGATCAGCATCGCGCCCGTGGCCCCAATGGGGTGACCCAGGGCCATGGCGCCGCCGTTCACATTGACCTTTGCCCGGTCCAGCTTGAGGTCGCGGATGAACTTCTCGGCGACGACGGCGAAGGCTTCGTTGATTTCCCAAAGGTCGATGTCGTCGACGGTCAGGCCGGCCTTCTTCAGCACCTTCAGGGCCGCGGGGACCGGGGCGTTCAGCATCAGCGTCGGGCTGTCGCCGACGTTCGCCATGGCGACCACGCGGGCGCGGGCCTTCAGGCCATGCTTGCGGGCATATTCCGGCGAGGCCAGCAGCACCGCGCCCGAGCCGTCGACCACGCCCGACGAATTGCCGGCATGGTGGAAGTGCTGGATCTTGAGGTCCGGATAGACTTGGTTGATCAGGCCGGCAAAGGTGGTGCCCTTGGCGTCCAGGGGCACGTTGGCCATGGCTTCGAACGAGGGCTTGAGCGCCGCAAGACCCTCGAGTGTCGTCTGCGGACGGGGGAATTCCTCGCGATCGAGGGCCAGGGTCCCGTCCTCACGCAGCACCGGAATCAGCGCGCGGTCGAAGTGACCGTTCTTGATGGCGTGTTCCGCACGCTGCTGGCTGACATAGGCCAACTCGTCCAGCGCCTCGCGCGGAATACCTTCCAGGGTCGCGATGGCGTCGGCGCAGATGCCCTGATGGCTCTGGGGATGCCGGGCGCGCAGGCGAAGATTGCCCGAATCCATCAGCATCGGACCCGCTTCCGGGTCGGGCTTGGGTG
>JANPKX010000695.1:0-2052 GCA_031426235.1 Alphaproteobacteria bacterium
CTGGATCAGGAACATCAGAATCAGGCCGTTGGCCGGATCGGCCTGCCACCAGGTGCCGAAGGCGCCGGGCCAACCAAAGGCGCCCTCGGCGCCCGCCCCCATCCACTCGTGCTTCTGCGCATCCAGGATAACCGAGACGCCCAGGCCGAAGCCCTGGCTCATCCAGAAGGGCATGCCCATGAAGCCGTGGCCGCGCTGTTCCTCGGTGAGCCGGTTCTCGCACATCAGCGCCACGGAGCTCGACTGCAGCAGGCGCACGCCGTCGACCTCGCCCCCGCCCAGCAGCATGCGGGCGAACTTCAGATAGTCGTCAGCACACGATATCAGCCCGCCGCCGCCGCCTTCGAACGCGGGCGGCGTGTCGGACATTGGCAGTGAAACGTCCTTCAGGGGGCCCCCGTTGGGGTCAGCCTGGTACAGCCGGGCCAGGCGACCGCGCGTCTCGGCCGGAATCCAGAAGGCGGTATCGGCCATGCCCAGCGGATCGAAGATCCGCGCCTTCAGCACCTCGCCCAGCGGCTTGCCCTCGATCCGCGCCACCAGGAAGCCCAGGACATCGGTGGCGTGGCTGTAGTGGAACCGATCGCCCGGCGGATAGGTCAGCGGCAGCTCGCCCAGGCCCTGGAGCCATTGATCGGGCGTTTTGTCGTTCACCAGGGCGGAGCCCAGCTTGTCCTCATGGGCGTAGGCGATCGGACCCTGCGAGGTGAACCCATAGGCCAGCCCCGACCGATGGGTCATGAGGTCTTCCACGGTAATGTCGCGCGGCGCTGGCGTGACGGCGTCCAGCGGGCCGGTTGGATCGGCCAGTACGGTCATGTCGGCCAGTTCCGGGATCCACCGCGTGATCGGATCGGTCAGCGCCAACCGACCTTCCTCGATCAGCATCATGACCGCCGCCGAGGTCACGGGCTTTGTCATCGAGGCGATGCGGAAGAGGGTGTCGCGCTCCATCGGCAGGCCCGCGGCGATGTCGCGTTTGCCCAGGGTGTTGACCTGAACCTCCGCGCCGTCCTTCCAGATCAGGGTCACGATTCCGGAGAGCGCACCCTGGTCGATCAGGCCCTGCAGGGCTGGCGCGATCTGCGCCAGGGCGGCCGGATTGAAGGTCTTCGCCGTCTGCGCCGCATCCATGCCCGTATCTTCCTTATCGCTGTTTACCCGCATTGCGCCGTTCCGGGCGGGCCGCGTCAAGCCTCGCGTACGTTGCGCATTGGCGGGAGGCTACGTAACTGAGGACCATGCCCATCGACCGGACCACTCGCCGCCTTACGCTCGCCGCCCTGGCCGGGGCGCTTACCGCCGCCTGCTCGCCGCTCACCCTGTTCGCGACGCTGTCGCCGAAGGATCCCGCCACCCGCGTCGTCCGCGGCGAGGCCTATGGGTCGGACCCGCGCCAGCGGCTCGATGTCTATGCGCCTCGCGGGGGGCGGCAGGCCGCGCCGGTCGCCGTGTTCTTCTATGGCGGGTCCTGGGATTCGGGCCGGCGGCAGGACTACAACTGGGTCGGGCGGGCGCTGGCGGCGCGGGGCTTCGTCACGGTCATCGCCGACTACCGCATCTATCCGGAGGCGCGCTATCCGGCGTTCCTGGAAGACGGCGCCCAGGCGGTCCGCTGGGCCCGTGACCACGCCCGGGATTACGGCGGCGATCCCGAGCGGATCGTCCTGGCCGGGCACTCGGCCGGGGCCTACAATGCCATGATGCTCGCGCTGGACCCCCGTTACCTCGGCACCGCCGGAGTGCAGCACCGGACGATCAAGGCTGTCGCCGGGCTGTCCGGTCCCTACGACTTCCTGCCGCTCGAGGGCCGGATCACTCAGCGGGTGTTCGGCGCGGCTTCGGACCTGCCATCCACCCAGCCGCTGGCCTACGTCAGAGCCGACAGCCCCGCCGCCTTCCTGGCCACCGGCGAGGCGGACAAGACCGTCTACCCCCGCAACACCTCGGCTCTGGCCAAGCGTCTGCGCGACGCCGGGGCCACCGTCGAGGAGCGCCACTATCCGGGCGTCGACCATGTGGGCATGGTGCTGGCCTTGTCGCGGCCGCTGC
>JANPKX010000696.1:0-6094 GCA_031426235.1 Alphaproteobacteria bacterium
GCTGGTGGAGCAGGGGAAGCTGGACTACGGCCAGACGGTGGCCAGCCTCTGGCCCGCGTTCGCGCAAGGCGGCAAGGGCGCGATCACGGTGGAGCAGGCGATCTCGCACCAGGCGGGCCTGCCGGGCTTCCCCGATCCGATCGATCCCGGCCTGTGGGCGGATTGGGACGGGCTCTGCGCGGCCCTGGCGGCCATGGCGCCGATGTGGCCGCCGGGCTCGGCCAGCGGTTATCATCCGGTGACGGTGGGCTATCTGGTGGGGGAGATCTTCCGCCGCGCGGACGGCCGCACCATCGGAACCGCCTTTCGCCAGGACATCGCCGAGCCGTTCGGCCTCGATATCTGGATCGGCCTGCCGGACGGGATCGAGGATCGCATCGCCGACCTGCAGCGGCCGCCGGGCCTGCCGCAGTTCGGCGAGATCAACGCGGCCACCCGCGCGGCCTTCCTGACGCCCTGGTCGTCCGCCGCCGGCAAGGCGGCCGCCGACTATCGCCGCATGGAGGTGCCCTCGACCAACGGCTACGCCACGGCCGAGGCGCTGGCCCGGCTGATGGGCGCGCTGGCCAACGACGGCTGGCTCGAGGGCGGTGAGATCCTGTCGCCGGCCCTGATCGCGGAGGCCGCGCGCGAGCGCATCCGCGGCCAGGACCTGGTGCTGCCCTTCGACATGAGCTGGGGGGCGGGCTTCATGCGCAACGCGCCGAACTTCCCCTGGGGGCCGGGGACCCAGACCTTCGGCCACGCGGGCTGGGGCGGCTCGTGCGCTCTCGCCGACCCGGAGCGCAAGCTGGGTGGCGCCTATGTGATGAACAAGCAGGGCGTAGCGCTGATGGGCGACGAGCGGCCAAGGCGGCTGATCGCGGCGGCTTATTCCTAAGTCAGCTTTGCGATTCCAGGGGCCAGGGCCAACAGCAGCGGTTCGGGTCGGTTCGGCGAGACCTTGCAGCAACTACGCCAAGGGCGTATATGGCCGCCGTGGAGTACGTCTTCGACCCCACCAAGGACCGCGTCAATCAGGCGAAGCACGGCGTATCGCTCGCGCTCGCCGAGGTTCTGTTCAGTGGACCTATCGTCTGCACGGTCGACGACCGCTTCGATTATGGAGAGGAACGCCAGATCGCGTTTGGCCTCATCGCGGGTCGGATGTTCGTCTGTGTCTATGCCGATCGGACCGAGGAACGGCGCGTGATCTCGCTTCGCAAGGCAAACCCAAGAGAGGTGCGACGCCATGCCCAAGATTTTGAGTGACGCCGCCCGTCAGGCCTTGGCCACGACGGACTGGGCCAGGGTGGACGCGATGACGGACGCCGATCTGGCTCGCCAGATCGCGGATAACCCCGACGCGGCGCCAGACATGGCGCCCGAGATCGATGTGCGGGCGATCCGGCGCGCGACCCAGATGACCCAGGCCGAGTTCGCAGCCGCTTATGAGTTCAGCCTGCGGACCCTTCAGGAATGGGAACGCGGCGCCAAACGCCCCAGCGGCCCGGCGCGGACCCTGCTTCGGGCGATCAAGGGCGATCCGGAAGGATTGAGACGCGCGTTGGCGTTGGGGTGAGAAGCGTGAGCGCGGCGAAGGCTCGCAATGGCGGCGTATGGGGCCCCGTCTTGAGCGCTCGTCATCCCGCGACGTGTTCGCGGGATCCATGGTCGGGCTGACGCGAGACTGGCCGGGCGTTTCAAAGCGCGAGAAACGCGGTGCGGCGGCGCGATGGGTCCCGCGGACGAGCCGCGGGAAGCGGCGGAGTACGGCTGACACGAAAAAGGGCCCGCGAGGGGCCCTTATCCGGCGCTGATCAGGATGGTCCTAGGCGCCGAGGCCGGCGGTGGCGACGGCGGTCAGCAGGCCGATAACGAGGATGGCGATGGGGGCGATCCGGTCGGCTTGGCGTTCGAAGCGGGCGAAGAAGGTCATGACACACCTTTGAGGGTTTCCGTTGAGAACCCCGGGGGAGCGAGGCTGTCCGTGTGGACAACCTCTGTGTACCTCAATCTGAACGCTGCACAGATCAGCGATTTTACACAGCCGCTATGCGTTTTTGCACGTCCTGTCGGGACCGTCGCCAGACGCCGCCCGCGTAGACGGCGGCCCCGCCCCAGATGAAGACGAAGGAGGCGGCGCGGAGGGGGGTGAAGGCCTCGCCCTGGCTGACGCCGATCGCGAAGGCTATGGTCGGCCCCAGGAACTGCAGGAAGCCCATCAACGACAGCGGGATGCGCCGCGCCGACCAGGCGAACAGCATCAGCGGCAGGGCGGTGATCGGCCCGCAGGCCAGCAGCCACAGCGTGGCCGCGGTCGAGAGGCCGAAGTGGCTTTGGCCCTGGCCGGACAGCCAGGCCACGAAGGCAAGGCTGGGGACCGCCAGCAGCAGGCATTCGATGAAGAGGCCGGTCTGGGCGTCGGCATCGACCTGCTTTCGCACCACGGCATAGGCGCCGAACGTCAGGGTCAGGAACAGGGAGATGATCGGCACGTGGCCCAGGGCGATCGTCTGGAGCCCGACGCCCACCGCCGCCAGACCCATGGCCGCGTAGCCGAACCGGTCGATCCGTTCGCGGAAGATCAGCGCGCCCGCCGCCATGTTGATCAGCGGCGTGATGTAGTAGCCGAGGCTGGATTCCAGCACCTTGCCGGAGTTGACGGCCCAGATGTAGAGGCTCCAGTTCGAGCCGATCAGCACCGCCGACAGGGTCAGCCAGGCCAGCACCCGGGGCCTCGTGAACACCGCCAGCGCCTGGCGTCCCTGCCGCGCCATCAGCACGAACAGCAGCGCCACGGGCGCGCCCCACAGGCTGCGGTGGGCCAGGATCTCCCACGAGCTGACGCCCAGGCGGTCGATGGCCTGGAAGGCCAGGGGCACGATGCCCCAGATCAGGTAGCAGCCGACGCCCGCCGCCAGCGCCAGACGGGTCTCACCGCCGGGCGGAGACGGGTTCATCCCTAGAGCCTTGGTCGGTTAAGTTGATCCGGCCCTGCCTCACCGCTCATCCCGGCGAATGCCGGGACCCAGATCCGATAGCGTTGAGGTTGATAGGATACACGCAGAGCCGCTGGAGCCCGCGTCCGAGCCATCCCATCTGGGTCCCGGCATTCGCCGGGGTGAGCGGCTATCTTGTGAGGCAGGCTGTCACCCATCGGACCCGACGCTTGCTCTAGACCAGCGACTTCTGGCGGATGAGGCCGCGCTCGTGCAGCAGCTCAGCGATCTGCACGGCGTTGAGCGCCGCGCCCTTTCGCAGGTTGTCGGCGACGACCCACATATTCAGGCCGTGCTCCACCGTGGTGTCGTTGCGGATACGGCTGACGAACACCGGGAACTCGCCCTGGGCTTCCTTGGGCGTCATGTAGCCGGTGGGCTCGCGCTTATCGATCACGTTGACGCCGGGGCTCTCGCGCAGGATGTCGCGCGCCTCGTCCTCGTCCAGGTGTTCGTGGAACTCGACGTTCACCGCTTCGGAGTGGCCGACCATGACCGGCACGCGCACGCAGGTAACCGTCAGCTTGATGGCCGGGTCGATCATCTTGTGGGTCTCGTTCCACATCTTGGCCTCCTCGTCGGTGTAGCCGTCGTCGTTGAAGGCGCCGATGAAGGGGATCACGTTGAAGGCGATCTGCTTGGGGAATTTCTTGGGCGGCGGGGCGCCCAGCACGAAGATGCCCTTGGTCTGGTCCCAGAGCTCGTCCATGCCCTCTTTGCCGGCGCCGGAGACCGACTGGTAGGTCGAGACGACCACGCGCTTGATCCGGGCCCGGTCGTGCAACGGCTTCAGCGCGACCACCAGCTGGGCGGTCGAGCAGTTGGGGTTGGCGATGATGTTCTTGCGGTGCGCCCAGCTCACGTCGTCCGGGTTCACCTCCGGCACGATGAGCGGCACGTCGGGGTCCATCCGGAAGGCCGAGGAGTTGTCGATGACGATGGGGCCGGCGGCCCCGATCTTGGGCGACCACTCCTTGGAGAAGGTTCCGGAGACGCTCATCAGCACGATATCGACGGTCGAGAAGTCGAACTGCGCGACGTCCTCGCACTTGACGATCTTGTCGCCGAACGAGACTTCCACGCCGATGGACTTGCGCGACGCGATGGCGTGAATCTTGTCCACGGGGAAGTCGACTTCCTCGAGGATGTTCAGCATCTCACGGCCCACGTTGCCCGTGGCGCCGACGACGGCGACCCGGTAACCCATTGGCATACTCCTGGAAGTTGGGGAGCGTTCCGATACGCCGCCTGCTGGCCGGAGGCAAGCATGCGGGGTCGGCGGGCTCAGTCCAGCCGCCGGACCCAGATGTTGCGGAAGCTGATCGGGCCGCCGCCGGCGTGGGCCTGGAGCTTGATCGGCGAAGGGCCGTGGGCGGCGTAAACTGGCTTGCCGATGTAGCGCGTGGGTCCGGCGAGCGGGAAATCGTTCTGCACCAGCACGCCGTTGAACAGGACAGTGACGCGGGCGGGGGCGACCAGCGCGTCGTCGGCGGCGAAGCGGGGCGCGGTCCAGATCACGTCGTAGGTCTGCCACTCGCCGGGCGGACGGGCCGGGTTCGCCAGGGGTGGCGACTGCTTGTAGAGGCTCCCCGCCTGACCGTTGACGTAGGTCGCGTTCTGGTAGGAATCCAGGATCTGCAGCTCGTAGCCGGCGTCGCCCAGGCCGGTCGAAGCCAGGAAGACGCCGCTGTTGCCCCGCGCCTGCCCGGCGCCGGTGACGCCGACCGGCACGCGCCACTCCAGGTGCAGCTGGAAGCTGCCGAACCGCTCGCGGGTCTCGATGTTGCCCGCGGCGCGATCGACCACCATCAGGCCGTTGTCGAGCCTCCAGCCGGCGGGCGCCTTGTCCTTGGTGTTGACCCAGTGGGCGAGGTCGCGGCCGTCGAACAGGACCAGGGCGTCGGCCGGCGCCGCCTGGGCGGTCGCGCCCGGCGCCACGATCGGCGGGATGGGACCCTGGACCTCGGTGTCCTCCGGGCGCAGGGCCTGGGCGCTGGCGGCGCCGGCCAGGAACAGGGCGACGAGTGCGCCGAGCCCGAGCGTCCGGATCATGCTGTCTCTCCGGCCATCCGAAGGATCTGCGCCCACTCCTCGGGTCGCACCGGCGACACCGACAGCCGGCTTTGCCGGATCATCTCCAGACCCGCCAGGGCGGGATCGGCCTTCATTGCCTGGAGCGTCACCGGCTGAGCCAGGGCGCGGACCGGCTTCAGCTCGACCGCCACGAACCGCCCCGCCGCATCGGTGACGTCCGGAAAAGCCTCGCGGGCGACTTCGGCGATCCCCACGACCGCCAGGCCCTCCTGCGAATGGTAGTAGAGCACGAGGTCTCCGACCTTCATGGCCTTCAGGTGCAGGGCGGCGGCGTTATTCCGCACGCCGTCCCAGACCGTGCGCCCGTCCCGCACCAGATCCTCGAAGGCGTATTTCGTCGGCTCAGATTTCACGAGCCAATGGGATTGGGGCATCCGTCGCGGTCTCCTGGCGATACGCGCAGCATGCCACGCTCAGGCGGCGTCGGCGATCCGATAGAGGCTGCGCACGTCGGCCAAGCCCTGCAGGATGGCGGCGCGTTCGCGAGGGTCGGGTTTGCGGCTGACCATGAACCGCCAGGCGCGGACATGGACCAGGATCGCGTTCCGGTCATAGGCGCCTGAGTCCAGGAAGTCCTTTAGCAGACCGGCGAGGCTCTCGACCACAACGCCGCCGCCGTCGTCGCCCACGTCGGGATAGCTCTCGGCCACGGCGCACAGGGTCTCCAGATCGGACCGGTCGCATGTCCGCCCCAAGGCAGCGGCCAAGCCCTCGGCCAGGGCCAGCACGTCGGCATCGCCCGCGCGCCGGCTGATCTTCTTCCTGCCATCCTGCTCGGACATCCGACCACGGCGCCCCTTGCTGTAAAGCTGCAGTGTGCAGCCGCGCCCCTTAACGGGAAACTACCCGGTATGGGGATTTCAGGTTGCGTCGCCAAGAACCACACGGACGGGCGATATGACCGCTGACCGCTGACCGCTGACCGCTGACCGCTGACCGCTGACCGCTGACCGCTGACCGCTGACCGCTGACCGCTGACCGCTGACCGCTGACCGCTGACCGCTGACCGCTGACCGCTG
>JANPKX010000697.1:0-3997 GCA_031426235.1 Alphaproteobacteria bacterium
GGCACCACGGACGTGACGCGCACCGTGGCGATCGGCGATCCGACGCGGGAGATGTGCGAACGCTTTACCCTGGTCCTGAAGGGCACGATCGCGCCGTTCGAGGCCGCGCCGGCGATGGTGTCGAAGCTGAGGTCCTTCAGCGCGCCGGTCGCCTCGCGGAAGGCCTCCAGCTTGCGGACGGCGGCGATCTCGTCCGGCGGCGTGGCCTGCCCCTCGGTGGCCAGCCAGTGCAGGAACCGGGTGAGGGCCGCGCCGTCGCGGACGTGGGCGTCGCGTGCGCCCTGAACCTCGACGGCGTTCTTGCAGGCGCGGGGCAGGGCGCAGGGGTCCTCGCCCCGGATCACCCGTGCGCCGGCCTCGTTGAGGGCGGTGAAGTACCACGCGGAGGACTGCGCGGGATCGACCACCACCGAACGGCCCCGCAGCGCGGCGAGGGCGGCCGGCAGGTCGTCGGGCGTCTCCAGGGTGACCTGATTGCCCAGCCAGGCCGGCAGATCCTGGGTGACCTTGGCGGGGTCCAGGAACAGCCGGGCCGTGCCGTCGCGGTTGAGGATCGCCTGTCCGAGAGGCAACGGCGAGCGGATCACGTCGCCGCCGCGGATGTTGAACAGCCAGGCGATGGACGCGGGCGCGGTCAGCACCGCCGCGTCCGCGCCCTTCAGGGCAATCAGCTCGCCGACGCGTGCGCGCTTGGCGTTGGAGTCCTCGCCGGAATAGGGCGCGGGGTGCGACACGACCGGAGCGGCCGGTTGCGGCGGCCGCGCCTGACCCCACGCCTGATCCAGAGGGTTGTCGTTCACCGGCGTCAACTCGGCGCCGGCCCGGGCGGCCGCGGCCTGGAGGTGGCCCAAGGCGTCAGGACTGTGCAGGCGCGGGTCGTAGCCGATCTTCTGGCCGCGTCCGGCGGCGGTCTCCAGATAGGCCGGCACGCCGCCCTCCACGAGATCGCGAATCTCAAAGAGCGTGACGTCCACCTGATCGCGGACCTGCAGGGTGTAGCGCCCATCGACAAAGACGGCCGCCTTGTCCTTCAGGATCACCGCCGCGCCCGCTGAGCCGGTGAAGCCGGTAGCCCAGGCCAGGCGGTCATTGGCCGCAGGCAGATATTCGTTCTGATGCTCGTCCTCGTGCGGCACGAGAAACCCGTCCAGCCCCTGCCGCGCCATGGCTTGGCGGATCAGGGGAACGTGGCGCGGGCCGAACGAGGGGTCGGTCTGTTCATCGAAGGTCTGACGCATGCGCCAGATGTAGTCGCATCGCGGCCTCCCGACAAAGCCGGCGTTGCCGAACAGCTAAGGTTGGGGTTAAGGAGCGCCCATGGTCCGCAGCGCCTGCACCTCGCCGTCGAATGCCAACGGTCCCACCTGGGGTCGTGGGGATTCGCGCGCGCCTGCCTAGACGCCGCTGAAGACCGCGACCCCGCCCAACCGGCAGGGTCGCTCATGACGCTAGTCCCTGCCGCCGGCCCAAACCCGACAGGAGACGACCATGACGGACACGCCCAAACCCTGGTTTCCCATCCGCACTGAGCGGCTTCTGCTGCGCGAGTTTACGCAAGGCGATTTCGACGACGTCCACGCCTATGCGACCGAGGACGCGGTGGTGCGCTACATGGACTGGGGTCCGAACACCCGCGACGACACCCAGGCCGCCCTCGACCGCTGGTTCGTCGCGCAGGCGCAGTGGCCGCGCGCCGACGTGAACCTCG
The DNA here is from genome assembly GCA_031426235.1 of Alphaproteobacteria bacterium. Taxonomy (GTDB): domain Bacteria; phylum Pseudomonadota; class Alphaproteobacteria; order Caulobacterales; family Caulobacteraceae; genus Phenylobacterium. The sequence continues at coordinate 1,709 of JANPKX010000697.1, forward strand.
CGATCCAGCACTTGGCCGACGACAAGGTCATCGGATCGATCCGCCTGGGCGTGAAGGACGACGCCACACGCACCGGCGACATCGGCTACAGCCTCGCCAGCGCCTACTGGCGCCAGGGCCTCACCACCGAGGCGGCGCGGGCGGTGCTGCGGGCCGGCTTCGAGCAGGCCGGCCTGCGCCGCGTCTGGGCGGAGTGCGATACGCGCAACGTCGGCTCGTACGGGGTGATGGAGAAACTGGGCATGCGCCGTGAGGGCCATCTGCGGCAGGATAAGCCGGCGCGCGACGGATGGCGGGACAGCTACCTCTACGCGATCCTGGCGCAGGAGTTCCGCGGTTGATCAGCCGCGGCGCAGAACCAGCGTCGCCCAGGCGTCGCGGTGAATGCGCCGGACCAGGCGGAAGCCCTTCGACGTGTAGGCCGCCAGCACGCGGCGTTCCTGGGTGCGGAGCAGACCTGATAGAATTGCGAACCCGCCGGGCTTGAGCGCCCGGCGGATGTCCTGGCTTAGCGCGACCAGAGGCGGCGCCAGGATGTTGGCGAAAGCCAGGTCGTAGGGCCCGTCCCCGCGCACCTCGGGATGGTTGAGGCCGGAGGCGTGGACGAAGCGCGCCGGAGCGGCGTTCAGGGCAGCGTTCTCGTTGGCGATGCGCACCGACGGGCCGTCGATGTCGGTGCCGACCGCGACAGGCGAGCCCGTCCGCGCCGCGGCGATCGCCAGCACGCCCGTGCCGCAGCCGACGTCCAGCACCCGGGGAAAGCGATGCGCCTTCAGCAGGTCGTGGAACGCCTGGAGGCAGCCGACCGTGGTGCCATGGTGGCCGGTGCCAAACGCCGCACCGGCCTCGATCCGCAGGTTGATGGTGCTGGCCGGCGCCAGACCGCGATCGTGCGCGCCGTAGACAAAGAACCGGCCTGCGCGGACAGGAGGCAGGCCCGACAGGGCCATGGCCAGCCAGTCGGCATCGGCCAGGGCCTCGGTTGTCACGCGGAGGGTCGTAAAGCCCGCCAGCACCCGTGCGATGGCGGCCGCTTCGTCGGACTCGGTGGGGAAGGCGTCGATCCGCCAGACGTCGCGGTCCTCGTCCTCCTCGAGTATCGAAAACGTCAGGACTTCGGTCGCGGGGTCCGCCTCAAGCGCCGCTGCGGCGGCCTCGGCGTCGGCGCGCGGACCGTGCGCGGTGATCTGGACAGCTTGTTCGCTCATGCCCGCTGGGCTCTAGTCGCAGGCGGGCCGAAAGGCGAGAGCTTCAGTCGAGGTCGTCCTCGAGCGCGTCGTCCCAATCGTCCGACTCCGGCGGGGCGGGGGGTAACGGACGATTGGCCTCGTAGGCGACGCCGCCGCGCTCGGACGGGTACAGCGTCGGCGCCGGCGGCTCATGACGCCACGCCGGCTCGGCGGCCGGGGACGGCCCCAGGTCCTCGCGCGAGGCATAGACGACCGTTTCGACCCTCTCGGCGGCGAACTCGTGCGCGGTAGGGGGGCTGGAAGCCTGGGCGGCGTGCGCGCGAAGCCAGTCGGTTCCGACGACGTAGTCCGGGAGCTGGCCAGGCGCGCGTGCGGGGGCGACCGTACCCGGGTTGACCGCGCGGGGACCCCCCGCCGCAATCAGCGTCTGCGGGCCTGTCGGCCGGTCGAGATCAAGCTGCGGCCTGAGCGCCGCACCGCCCAGAAGCCCAAGCGCCAGCGCGCCGAGGCCTCCAATCGCCAGGGTCCGCCACGGCCGTCGCTCCAGCGCAGGTTCCATGGGGAGGCAACGCACAGGCTCCGGTTACGTTCAGAGCAACCGTCACAACCATTTTGCCCGGCGGAAGACGAAGAAAAGCGACAGGCAGGTCACGGCGATCAGCCCGAGCACGGCGAAGTAACCGTAGCGCCACGTCAGCTCGGGCATGAACTGGAAGTTCATGCCGTAGAGGCCGGCGATGGCCGTCGGCACCGCCAGGATGCCCGCCCAGCTGGCCAGCCGGCGGGTGATCTCGCCCTGCCGCTGCTGTTCGAACAGGTTTGAGACCTCGAACACCGAGGCGAGCACATCGCGCAGCCCCTCCGCGTCGGCGGAAACCCGGCGCACATGATCGCCCACGTCGCGGAAGTAGGGCCGTAGGTGGGTATCCATGAACGGGAGATGCAGGTGCTCCAGCCGCGCGCAAACTTCCTCCATGGGCCCCAGCATCCGCCGGAACCGCATCAGCTCTTGGCGCAGGTTGAACAGGTGGGTCACGTCCTCGCGGCTGAGGAAGGCGTCCAGGGCGCGGCGTTCCACCGCCAGGACCTCTTCCTCGAT
>JANPKX010000698.1:0-11301 GCA_031426235.1 Alphaproteobacteria bacterium
CCGCCGCCGCCGGCCGAGGCCTTGATCATCACCGGATAGCCGATTTCCTCGGAGATTTTAATGGCGTGCGTCGTGTCTGCGATCTCGCCGACGTGGCCGGGCACCACCGAGATATTGGCCTTGGCGGCGAACAGCTTGGACTGGATCTTGTCGCCCATCGCCTCGATGGCATGAGGATTGGGCCCGATGAAGGTGATCCCCTCCTCGGCCAGCCGGCGCGCGAAGCCCGCATTCTCCGAGAGGAAGCCGAAGCCGGGATGCACCGCCTCCGCGTCCGTCTGGCGCACGGCGGCCACGATCTTGTCGGCGACCAGGTAGCTCTCAGAGGCAGGCGCCCCGCCGATGTGGACCGTCTCGTCCGCCATCTCCACCGCCATCGAGTCGGCGTCGGCGTCGGAATAGACGACCACGGTGGCGATCCCCATCCTGCGGCAGGTCTTGATGATCCGGACGGCGATTTCGCCGCGGTTGGCGATCAGGATTTTCGAGAACATGTCAGTGGCTCACAGTGCGGATCGGATGTCGGTCTTCGGGAAGTCGATCACTTAGGTAGCCCGTGCTCGTCGTAGAGTTCGTCCATAAGTTCGGCGCTAGAGCGGGGATCAGACACGGGAGTGGTATCCCAGACTTTGAACAATCGCTCCAATTCAACGAAGTTGACGGCTCGCGCGTCGGCCGCGCCCCGCGCCTCATATTCGGTAAGCGCTTGACCCACGACCGCCGTGATTGATTGGCCAGCGTGCGCGGCGAGACGGCGCGCTCGCTCTTCGACGACGGGACTACGGATGCTCAGGGCCATTCAGTCGCTCTGCGCCGGGGCGTGATACCCATCTAGCCGAGCTTCACGGCCGTTCCGGCGGCCGTCACCATCAGCATGCCGCCGTCGGGGCCGACGCTTTCGTAGTCCAGGTCCACCCCCACGACGGCGTCCGCGCCAAGCCGCTGGGCCTCCTCCTCCATCTCACGCAGGGCGATGTCGCGGGCCTCGCGCAGCGCCGCCTCATAGCCGCCGGCCCGACCGCCGATGATGTTGGTGATGCCGGCGAACAGGTCGCGGAAGATGTGGGCGCCGATAATGGCCTCGCCGCTGACGACGCCCAGGGTCTGGACGATCTTGCCTTCGGCGACGTCCGGCGTGGTGGATATAATCATGGTGCGTCGTCTCCGATCTTTCCCGTTGGGCCTCGCGACCCTAGATTGATGCGCATGAGCACGCCAACCACCTCGCCTTCCGGTTTTTCTCTCTCGCCGCCTGACCCTGAGGAACGCAAGGCCTTGGAGGCCAGCCTCAGCCGCGCGGAGGCCGAGGTGCTGCTGCACCATGGCACGGAGGCGCCGTTCTGCGGCGGCCTGCTGGATCAGAAGGACACCGGCGTCTACTGCTGTCGCCTGTGCGCCCTGCCGCTATTCCAGCACAGGACGAAGTTCGAGAGCGGCACCGGCTGGCCTTCGTTCTGGGCGCCGATCGACGAGGCGCACGTGACCGCGGTCAAGGACACGTCCTACGGCATGGTCCGCATCGAGACGCTCTGCGCGCGATGCGGCAGCCATCAGGGGCATGTGTTCCCCGATGGCCCGCCGCCGACCCGGCTGCGCTACTGCATCAACTCGATCTCCCTGGAATTCGTGCCCGACGGGGGAAGGTTGCGCGACCCGCTGAACCGCGGCGACAACGCCGCCATGCCCAAGGTCGACGCCGGCTGATCCGCCGCGCCCCGGTGGAAGAGCCCGAGCGCGCCTCGATCTGGACGTCCGGGCTGTGGGCGCTGATCGCGGCGATCGTCATGCTGGGCTGGGTGGTCTGGCGAAACGTCGCTGAGGACAACGCCGACGGGGCCGCCTACCAGGACGTGCTCGACGCGCGCTCGCCAGCCGAGCAGACCGCGGTCGAGACCCTGTTCAGCCAAGCCTATAGCGTCCTGCGCTCGCCGGAATTCCGCCAGAACCTGCTGGCGTTAAAAGCGACTTATCCGGTGATCTACGCCCGCCCGGGCGACCAGGACGCGACCGTGGAAGACATCGCAAGCATCATCGGCCTGGAGCGTCCTGGCGCGCGATACGCCCGCGTGGCCGTCCGCCTCGTGGGGGATGAGCGCACGCGCGACCCGGAGGACATCCACGCCAGCGCCGGCGAGGGCCAGGGCTATGGGCGATATGCCGACATGACCTTCGGTCGCGGCCTCTTGAACCAGTTCCGCTCGGGGGACCTGGTGAACCGGTCCTGCGCCATCAACGCCGCGGCGCACGAGTACGCCCACACCATAACCCTGACGCCGATCGGCTATTCCATCGCCTTCACCGACACCACTCTGGGCGAACGCCGGATCGCCCGGCGCGACCACCCCGGCAGCCCGATCGCCAGCTATGTGATCGGCGCCGTGGCCCAGTGCACCTGGCTGCAGCAGCAGGGCCGGATCGATCGCGAGTCGGTTCCGGCCTGCGTCGAGGTGTTCGGCGTTGGAATCTTCAACTGGGACCGCTGCGGCAAGTTCGCCGGAGGCGAGCCTGTGGCGCCCCGGCTCGACCTGCCTCGCGCCGGGGACCCGCTGTAAGCCCTCGCTTTTCCGCTTGTTAACCGCTTTCCCCTAGCCTTGGCGGGTAGTTTGAGGAGAGCGTGGTGAGCGAACCCAAGACCGGCCAGATGATCCAGCCTCCCGGCGCCCTTCGAGCGCGTGTGGGCGGCGGCGGTCGCCTGGGCGTCATCGATCCCGCGGCGATCGCCAAGGCCGAGGCGGCGCTGAAGAGTCTTTCCGGCAACTTCGCCCAGTGGCTGAACGACGAGGTCGCCAAGTTGGACGCGGCGCGCGCAGCAGTGAGCGCCGAGGGGCCGACACACCAGACCATGGAAAGCCTTTACCTGCGGGCTCACGATCTGAAGGGCCTGGGGGCAACCTACGGGTTCCCGCTGATCACCCGCATCGCGGGGCTGCTTTGCCGCCTGATCGACGACAAGTCCAAGCGGCTCGAGGCGCCGATGGCGCTGGTCGATGCGCACATCCAGGCGATCAAGGCCGCCGCCCGCGACGACATCAAGACCGACGACCACCCGGTGGGCAAGGTCCTGGTCCAGGAACTGGAAAGCCGCGTCCGCGCCTTCGGGGCCTGAGGCGACGCACACTAGCCGCCAATCCGCTCCATCGGCTCGGCCACAACGCCGTAACCCGCATCCGAGGGCAGCACCAGGAAGCGGCCCTCGTCACGGGTCTCCACCACCGGCAGCACGGTGACCAGCCGGCGGTCGCGGGCGCGGGTCACGCAATCTTCGGCGCTCAACGCCTCGGCCAGCAGCGAGACGTTCATGCGGGTGGGGAAGATCACCGTTCGCTCGCCCGCCGCTTCCATCCTCAGGATTTCCGTCGGCGCGATCCATTCCGCGTCGACTGTCTCGCGTCCGTCGCAGGCCGCGACCTGGTCGGACGGCGCGTGGACGGCATAGAACCAGGTGTCGAACCGCTTCGGCATCATGGTCGGCGTGATCCAGCGGGCGAAGACGGTGAGCGAATCCAGCCGCAGCCGCACGCCCAGACCGTTCACGACGTCCAGGAAAGCCGTCCGCCCCTGGTCGACATCCTCGCGGACACTGATGTCGCAGGCCTCGCCGAAGCTCGTCCCGTCCAGCCGCTCGGCCAGCAGGATGCCGGCCTCCTCGAAAGCCTCGCGGATGGCGCCGATCCGCAGGATCCGCTGCTCATCGTCGAAGTGATCCCAGCCGGTGCAGTGGTCGGCCCAGGCCGGATCGGCATCGCCCGCGTGCGTCTTGCCGCCCGGAAACACCAGAGCGCCCGAGGCGAAGTCGATCTGGTGATGGCGCTTGACCATCAGGACCTGGAACTCCGGCGCGTCGCGCAGGAGCAGGATGGTGGCGGCGGCCTTGGTCGGGGCCGGTTCCCGGGATGCTTCGCTCATCGGCGGAGCTTGGAGCGCCGAGGAGGCCGGGGCAAGCAGATCAGGCGATCATCCGGGCCGGCTCGCGGGCCGCGTTGGCCCCCGGACGGCCTGCAGGCCTGCCCAGGCGATCCAGCAGATAGTCCACGTCCTCGCGCGCCGCCGCATCCGGCTGGGTGAGGAAGCGCTGCAGCATCCGCTCCTGAAACCGCTCGCGATCGCGCGGCTCGCCGTCGAACGCCATCGTATGGAAGGTGTCCACGGCGGCCCGGAATGCCGGGAACAGGCGCGCTGGCAGGCCCGCCCGCTCATAGATCGCCCTCAGGCCCAGCGGCCCGGCGTCGTGGATCATCAGCCAGGTGCGATGGTGCGGCACGCCGGCCAGTTCGGCCACGGCCCATTCGAAGAACGGCATGTGACCGTGCGCCAGCGCCCGCAGCATCAGCGAGGCGGTGAGCCGCCCCTGGCCGTGCACGTGCGCGACGAAGGCCCGCACGTCGGCCGTCCGACCCGCCTCATCCACGAGGTCAAGCGTCGCCCGCTCGGCGGCGCCTGTCGCGATGTCGATCGCCGCCTCGACGGAGATGGCATGGTGAGCCACCAGATGATCGCGCACCTGGTCGCTCACCAGGGTGATCAGACGCTCGGTCACGCCCAGGGGCAGCGCATTTCGGTAGGCGATGGCGCTCAAAACCCGCTCCGACGCCTCGAAACGGTCGATGATCCGCGTCAGCCCCGCCTCGGCGAACTCGGCGCCGGGGTTCGCGCAGGCGGTCGCCACGGCGCGCTCGCCACCGTGCTCGGCCAGGGCGCCGGTGACGGCAGGCGACAGGGTCGGGCGCTTGGCGATCGCGACCTGTCGCACCGGGCCGCCCAGCCGCACAATCTCGCTGAGGTCCGCGTCGGTGAACACCGGCGAAAACGCCAGCATGGGCAGGGCGACGGCCTCGACGTCACGCGCCAGCCGCAGGGCGACATCGCGCGGCACCACGACAGAGGTCCGCAGCGTCTCGGCGATGGCGGTGCGCACCAGTTCCGTTGCGTCGGCGGCCATGACCCGCAGGATGTCCGACGCGAGGTCGCGGTCCTCATCGGACAGCGGGGCGCGATCCATCGTGGCGCAGAGCTTGCGGGCGGCGAGCGCGCGCTCATCCGCCGTCGCGCCCTTCACCAGCGTCCGGATGTCCTCATCCGTCAGCGCTGACCGCGTCGTCGCCATTTCGCCCTGGAGCCCCACCCGTTCGCGGTGGGCGCAGAGTCCCACGACTCGACATTGGACAGACGTCCCTTAACGAGAGGTTGCGAGCCGAATCGGCAAGGTCTCGCGAACACGGGAGAGACGCATGCTGCTCAAGGGTCTGAAGGTCGTCGACTTCTCCGCCTACATCGCCGGGCCGGGCGCGGCGGGCATCCTGGGCGACTGGGGCGCCGACGTTGTGAAGGTGGAGCGGCCCGGCGGCGACAACATGCGCCACGTCTTCGCGGACCTGAAGAACGACCTGGGCTCCAACCCCACCTTCGACATGGACAACCGGGGCAAGCGCGGCGTGGTGCTCGACATCACCAAGCCGGCCGGCCGCGACGCGTTGGCGAAGATGGCCGAGGGCGCGGACGTTTTCCTGACCAATGTGCGGCCCGTGTCCCTGAAAAAGTACGGCCTGGACGACGTCACCCTCCGCGCCCTCAACCCGCGGCTGATCTATGCGGTGATCACAGGCTATGGCCTGGAGGGGCCTGACGCCCACCTGCCGGGCTTCGACGTCACCGCCTTCTGGGGTCGGGCGGGGGTCAGCGCCATGACCACGCCCAAGGGCATGGAGCCGTTCATGCTGCGCTCCGGGTTCGGCGATCACACCACGTCGCTGGCCACCGTCTCGGCGATCATGGCCGCCCTCTACGCCCGCGAAAAGACCGGCGAGGGGCGGCTGGTGCAGACCTCGCTGCTGGCCTCGGGGGTCTATGTGATGGGCTCGGACCTGGCCGTCCAGCTCAAGCTGGGCCGCCTCGCCTCGATGCGTACGCGCGACAATCCGATCAACGCGGTCGCCAACTTCTACAAGAGCGCCGACGGGCGCTGGTTCGTCCACAACCCGCGCGGCGGCAGCGGCGGGTGGGAGAAGTTCTGCGAGGCGGCGGGCCGGCCCGATCTGATCACCGACCCGCGCTTCGCCGGCGGCAAGGAGCGCCGCGCCAACGCCCGCGAGATGACGGTCGAGCTGGAGGCGGGCTTCGCCGCCCTTCCCTTCGACGAGATCGCCCGCCGGCTGGACGCCGCAGACCTGGTCTGGGCGCCGTTGCAGACCCCTGCCGAGGTCGCCGCCGACCCTCAGGTCGCCGCAGCCGGCGCCTTCATCGACGTGGAAGACGGCCAGGGCGGAACCTACCGCTCGCCCGCCGCGCCGGCCCGCTTCCCTGGCGCCGACGCCACGGTCCGCCCCCGCGCCCCCAGGCTGGGTGAACACACCCGCCAGGTCCTGGCCGAGCTAGACTACGGCGAGGCAGAGATCGAGGCGATGCTCGAGGCCGGTGCGGCGGTTTAGCCAGCCAGGCGCCCCGTTTGAATTTCTCTGGCGAGCCGCTAACTTCGGTCCATGTCAGCCGTCTTTCTCCATGGAACCGTCCACGACGCGGCCGAGGACTTGCAAGCCAGCGTGCGGTCCGACCCGAAGAGCTATGCGATCTGGCAAAGCCTGACGCCCCTTGGCCGCAACGAGTTCATCTGCTGGGTCGAGGATGCGAAGCAGGCCAAGACCCGGCGACGCCGCATCGAGCGAACCCGAGAAGAGCTGCTCGAAGGCAAGCGACGTCCCTGTTGCTGGGCGGGCTGCATCCATCGCACCGATAAGGCGCCGAGCGCCTGGCAGCAGGCCGTGCTCATCGACAAGACGGCGCTGCGCCGCTCCTGAGGCCAGGGCGCCGGCGTTCCGGCGGGATCGGGCCGACTCAGCTGTCCCGGCTGTCGGAGAGGAGCTTCAACATCTCGCTGGTGAACAGGGCGCCGGTGAGGCGGCTGCCGACGCCGGTCTGGTCAGAAGGCTGCGAGCCCTTGAGGATCAGGGACATCAGCGCTTCCTGCTCGCGCTGGCGCTCGGAGCGGCGGGCCGAGGCGTATTGGATGAAGCCGCCGTCGTCAGGCGCGGCTGGCTCACGCGAGGGTCCGACAACCTCCCGGCCACCGCCTGAGCGAGTCAGGTTGGTATAGACCTCGCCCACCGTGGCGGGTCGGCCATCGCGGTAGAAAATGGTGCGGTTGGCCCGCGCCGCATCCGGAAACAGCGAGGCGGCTGAGGCGCCCGGCTGGCTCTCCGCGGCCTGGATCAGCCGGGCAGAGCCCTGGGGTCCCAGGAAATGGGCCGCATAGAGTTCGCCCGCGGTGGCGTCGCGACCCACCCGGCCTCTCAGATACGAGGCGTGATCGGCGGTCAATTCTCCCGCCATCAACGAGGCGGCGTGCGGGTCCAGCCTCAGGTCCATCACCGCGCGGCGGGCCTCGCCGCCCTCGACGCGATAGCGGCCGTCCGACCCCTTCGAAATCAGGTCGGCGTAGCGGGCGTAACCGTGCTTCGAGCCATGCTGTTTCAGCGTCGAGAGCCAGGTCTGTTCCACGAACTGAAAGAGGCCAGCGGCCGAACTCGTGGACGCCTGGGCCCTGGGGTTGAGACTGCTCTCGCGCCCTGCCGTCTTCATCAGGAATCCGAAATCGACGCCCGTCGCCTTGGAGGCGCGTTCGATCGCGGCTTCGACGATGCCCCGGATTGCCTGGACGGCCATGCGCCAGAGGTCGCCGATCATGGTTAACGGCCCGCTAAGGTTCGGCAGAAATTGCCGCTTGACTAGAAACTACGTTTGTCATTTAGTACGGGTGTAATTTTATGGAGATTTCGATGAACGCCCGCCTCGCCATGCCGTTTGATCTCGCCCCGCGCCGCCCTGCCCTGTCGCCGAAGACCACGCTGATCGTCGCCGCCTCTGTGGGAGTCCATCTGCTGGTCGCAGGCTACCTGGCGACCCTGCAGTTCGCGGCGCCGGAAGCGCCGCCGGTTCAGGACGAGCCGTTCATCGTCACCACTGTGGAGACGCTGACACCCAAGCCGCCCGTCGAGGAGCCCGAGCCGCGACCGCAGCCACGCGCGGTGCGGCTGCACACGAGCTCTGTCCAGACCGCGAGTCCCGATGTCCCGCCCCTGGCCGTCGATCCCGTGCGGCCGGACATTCCGACCGGCGTCGGCCCGGTGGCGACGTTGGACCCGCCCCGCGCCGATCCGCCCGCGGCGCCCGACCCGGTGATCCGCAACCCCACGTGGCTCGACCGGCCCTCGGCCGACCAGATGGCGCGCTACTATCCCGACGGGGCTATGGGCCGCGACATCGAGGGCCGCGCCGCCCTGGCCTGTTCGGTGACCGCCAGGGGCACAGTCGCCGCCTGCCGTGTGGCGTCGGAAACGCCGGCCGGTGAAGGCTTCGGGCCTGCGGCGCTGAAGCTGGCCCGCTTCTTCCGCATGAGCCCACGAACAGTGGACGGGCAGCCGGTGGAGGGCGGCCAGGTGCTCATCCCCATCCGCTTCAGCCTGCGCTAGGCGCGGCCGGGCCTGTTCAGTAGCTCTTGGGCAGGCCCAGCACGCGTTCGGCGATATAGTTCAGAATCATCTCGCGGCTAACCGGGGCGATGCGTGCGATCATCGCCTCACGGAAGTAGCGCTCGACGTCGAACTCCTTGGCATAGCCCATGCCGCCGTGGGCCAGCACCGCCGCCTCGCAGGCGTTGAACCCAGCCTCGCCGCCCAGGAATTTCGCGGCGTTGGCCTCGGCGCCGCAGTCCTTGCCGGCGTCGTGCAGGGCGGCGGCCTTGAACGCCATCAGGTTGGCGGCCTCCAGCTCGGCCCAGGCGCGGGCAAGCGGATGCGCGACCCCTTGGTTCTGGCCGATCGGCCGGCCAAAGACGACGCGCTCGCGCGCATAGCCCGCCGCGCGGGCCAGGGCGGCGCGGCCCAGGCCGACAGCCTCGGCGCCGATCAGCACCCGCTCCGGGTTCAGCCCTTCCAGCAGATAGTAGAAGCCGCGCCCCTCCTCACCGACCAGGTCCTCGGCGGGCACATGCAGGTCGTCGATGAAGACGGCGTTCGATTCCACGGCTTTGCGGCCCATCTTGGGGATCGGCGTGGCCGTGATCCGGGCGCGGTCGAAGTCGGTGTAGAACAGGCTGAGCCCCTCGGTCGGCCGCTTCACCTCGTCCTTCGGCGTCGTCCGCGCGATGATCAGGATCTTGTTGGCGCGTTGGGCATTGGTCGTCCACATCTTGCGGCCGCGGATCACATACCCGTCGTTGGTGCGGTCGGCGCGGGTCGTGAGGCTGGTGGTGTCGAGCCCGGCGTCCGGCTCGGTAACGGCGAAGCACATCCGGTCCTGGCCGGCGATCAGCCGCGGAATGTGCTTCTGCTTCTGGGCTTCCGCGCCGAACTTCACCACCGGCATCGGGCCGAAGATATTGAGGTGCATGGCGCTGGCCCCCGAAAAACCCGCCCCGCTCTCGGCCACGGCCTGCATGATGATGGTGGCCTCTGTGAGGCCCAGGCCAGAGCCGCCCAGTTCGACGGGCATGGCCGCCCCCAGCCAGCCGGCTTCGGTCATCGCGGTCACGAACGCTTCGGGAAAGTCCCCGCTCTCGTCGGTCCGCCGCCAGTAGGCCGCGTCGAAGCCGGCGCAGAGCCGAAGAACCGAGTCGCGGATCGCCTGCTGGTCGTCGGAGAGCCAGAAGCTGCTCATGATCACCCTCCAAACCGCGCCGGATCGAGCCGCGCGGCGAACCGCCCCGGATCGCGCCCCGTGACATAGGCGGTGATCACCTGGGCGACCAGCGGCGCGAGCAGCCACCCGTTCCGCCGGGCCCCGGCCGCCAGCAGCACCGTCGTCGACCGTCCGGGTAAGGCGGCGTGTCCGACCATGGGCAGGCCATCGGGCGTGGCGGCGCGGATCCCGGTCTGGATGCTGCGAGGCGTCGCGGCCAGTCCCGGAAACAAGGCCAGCCCACGGCTGACCAGCGGCCCGGCGGCCTTGGGATCAATGTCCAGCCTCGTCTCGCCAGGCTCCATCGTGGCGCCGAACAACATCGCCTCACCGGGCGCGGCGTAGACCCCCTGAGCCCGCACCACGACGCCGCGGGACGGTGCTTCGAGGCGCACGATGTGACCCTTGATCGGCGAAAGCCGCGTCAGCGCGGGGGCCAGGGCCGCGAGATCCGGAGCCGCTCCGGTGGCGACTACGAGGAAATCGGCATCGCCTCGCCCGGCCACGCGGTCGGAGCGGACCGTGACGCCTGCCGCGACCGCCGCGTCGCACAGCGCCTTCAGGGCCACCGCGGCGTCCACGCGCCAATCCTCACGGGTCATCAGCGCACGCCCGATCCCGCCGCAGAGACCCGGCGCCAGCGTCCGGGCCGTCGCTCCGCCGATTTCGGCCGTTCGCAGCCCGACTGCCTGGAAAGCTGCACCGACGCCGGCCAGCCAGGGCTCGTCGCCCACCGCGATGGCGCCGGCGCGATCCAGCATGATGCCCGCGCGCATCGCCAGAGCCGGCCAGAGATCTCGCGCCCCCAGCAACAGATCCAGATGCGGCCGTGCGCTGAGGTCCAGCACCGCCTCAAAGGCGGGCGCGAGCATCCCGGCCGCGACCCCCGAGGCATTGGCGCCGCCCGGATCATGGAGGCTCACCACGCAGCCGGCATCCGCCAAGGCCAGGGCTGTCGCCAGCCCCAGCACGCCGGCCCCCGCCACCGTCACTGTCGTCGCCTGGGTCATTCGCCTAACGAGCCGTCCCGCTCGACAAAATCAAGCCCGGGAACCGGCCGAGCGCATCTCGCCTGCGCCGCGCGGGCGCCGCCAACCTCATCGCCAGCCGCCACGGCCGGCGTCGACAAGCTGGTTGCTGCGCGACGCCAGCGCTCGTAGCCTGACCTGCGCCGAGGACCAGGGCATCCTGACAGCTTCGCCTTGTCGGGAGGCGGTGTTTCCATGTCGACGCAATCGGCAATGGGCGCGCACACTGCCCTCGATAGATGATCCGGTATGCTTTAGGGCGGGTAGACTTTCGGGGGAGGCTCAAGGCGTGGTCCGCGATTTCCTGGTGTGGCTGGCCGCCTTCGGCAAGGGGCCGGGCGAATACGACCCGTCCTGGAGCGACCTGCTGGCCAGTTCGCTCAACTTCTGGAGTCTGCTCGAGGGCACCCATGTTCTCTCGCTGATGCTGTTCGCCGGCACGATTTTCGTGGTGGACCTGCAGCTGCTAGGCGCGGCCTTCCGCAAGACGCCGGTCAGCGTGATCAGCGACCGGGTGCTGCCGCTGACGATCTTCGGCCTCGTCCTGATGATCGCAACCGGCGTCGCGTTGTTTTACGCCAAGCCTCTGCTTTATTATCACAAT
>JANPKX010000699.1:0-3950 GCA_031426235.1 Alphaproteobacteria bacterium
GGCGGCCGCCAAGGTCGCGCCAGACCTTGGGGTTCCCAGGACCGGCGCGAAGGCCGTCGCCGGCTGCGACGATGACTGCGCTGAACGTCATGGAGGGGGTTTATGCAAACCCGCGCAGCCTTGCCAGCATTACGGCTTTACCCCGCTGCAATAAATGCCTAAAAAGAAAGCGATGTGGTTGACTACTAAATGAGCAATTCGATTGTTGTCGGGGGAGTTTCCGTCGGGGGGCGGGTCTGGATCGCGCCGATGACCGGCGTGTCGGACCTTCCGTTTCGTCGCGCCGCGAGCCGGCTTGGCGCGCCATATGTGGCCACCGAGATGGTCGCCTGCGCCGAATTCGCCAGGGGGCGACCCGATGTGGTGCGCCGCGCGGCCGTGGGAGATGGCCTGCCCCTCATGGTGGTGCAGCTTGTTGGCCGCGACCCCGCCCACATGGCCGAGGGCGCGCGTCTGGCCGCGGCGGCGGGCGCGGACATCATCGATCTCAATTTCGGCTGCCCGGCGCGCGAGGTCACGGGCGGCCATGGTGGCTCGGCCCTGATGCGTGAACCCGACTTGGCGGTCGCGTTGATGAGCGCCGCCGTCGAGGCGGTGGATGTGCCGGTCACGGTCAAGATGCGCCTGGGCTGGGACGATGGCGCGCGCAACGCGCCGGAATTGGCCCGGCGCGCCGAGCAGGCGGGAGTAAGCGCGGTGACCGTCCACGGCCGCACGCGCTGCCAGTTCTACAAGGGCGCCGCGGACTGGGCGGCCGTGGCGGCGGTGAAGGACGCGGTGTCGCTGCCGGTGATCGTCAATGGCGATATCGTGGATGGCGACAGCGCCCGCGCGGCGCTGGAAGCCTCGGGCGCCGACGGCGTGATGGTCGGCCGGGGCGTCTACGGCAAGCCCTGGATCGCCGCGGAAATCGAGGCCGGGCTGGCAGGGCAGGGGTTCCGGGCGCCGGACGCCGAAACCCGCCTGGGCATAGCGGTCCGGCACCTGCGCGAAACCCTGGATTTCTACGGCGCGCGCCTGGGCCTGCGGATCTTCCGCAAGCACCTGGCCGCCTACATCGAAAACGCCCCCTGGCCTGCTGATGCTCAGGCCCGGAGAGAAGCGCGCGCGGCGCTCTGCCGCGTGGAGGACGCCCAAATGGTCGAGTGGGGGCTTTCAGCCCTCTGGGGACTTTCAGACCACAGGCAGGCGGCATGACCGGAAAAACGCTGACGCGCTCGAAGTCGATCGACGTCGACACCCTGAAGGCCGCCGCGTTCGAGCTGAGCCCCGACCCCGCGCTGGTGGTCGATGCAGACGGGTCGCTGGCGGCGGTCAATGAGGCGGCGGAGTCCCTGTTCGGCCAGGGTCTGGGCCTGCTGGCGCGAGGCCGCTTCCGCGCCGCGCTGCCGCCAGGGTCGGCCCTGGTTTCCTTGCTGAACCGCGCCATCGAGGAGGACGCGAGGGTCCGCGAGCGGGGTCTCCAGATCAGCCTGTTTGGCCTTGCGCCATTCGAGGCGGATGGGGCCGCCGCGCCGCTCGGCGATGGATCGGTCCTGCTGACGCTCTCCGTGAAAAACGGCCTGGGTACCGATCGCAGCGCGCACGAGGCCGCAGGCCTGCGATCGCTCGTGGGTCTGGGCCGCATGCTGGCCCACGAGATCAAGAACCCCCTGGCCGGGATCCGGGGAGCGGCGCAGCTGCTGAAATCCGGCGCCAAGGCCGAGGATGCCCCGCTGGCCCAGTTGATTGTCGATGAGACGGACCGCGTGCGGCGGCTCGTCGATCGCATGGAAGCCTTCTCTGACGACGCCCTGCCATCGCTCTCGCCGATAAACATCCACCAGATCCTCGATCGTGTGCGCGCCCTGGCCGCCAACGGCGTGGCCGATGGACTGGGCCTGAAGGAAAGCTACGACCCCTCGCTGCCTGAGGTGCTGGGCGACGAGGACCAGCTGATCCAGATCTTCCTCAACCTGGTTAAGAACGCCGCCGAGGCCGCCCATTCGCGCAACGACGGCCGCGGTGAGGTCTCGATCCATACCGCCTACCGGCACGGCGTCAGGGTGCGTTCCTCCAAGGGCCAGGCGTTGCGCGGGGCGCCCATCGAGGTGCGCATCGTCGACAACGGGCCGGGGGTTCCCGAACACATCCGCGAGAGCCTCTTCCAGCCCTTCGTGACGTCCAAGGCCAACGGCGCGGGCCTGGGCCTGGCGCTGGTCGCCAAGCTGGTCGCCGGCCACGGTGGCCTCATCGATTTCGAGTCCGAACCGGGGCGCACGGTCTTCCGCGTGTTGTTGCCGATCGGAACTGCTGAGGACGCCACGGCATGAACCCCGCTTCGAAGAAGATCCTCATCGCCGACGACGACTCGTCGATTCGCCTCGTCCTGAGCCAGGCCTTCACCCGCCTGGGCTATCAGGTCCGCGCGACCGGCAATGCGACCACCCTGCTCAAGTGGGTGACGGACGGGGAGGGCGACCTGGTGGTGACCGACGTGGTCATGCCGGACGAAAACGTCTTCGACGTGCTGCCGCGGATCAAGAAACAGCGCCCCAAGCTCCCCGTCATCGTCATGAGCGCCCAGAACAACCTGATCACGGCGGTGAACGCCGCCGAGGTGGGCGCGTTCGAATACATCCCCAAGCCCTTCGATCTCGACGACATGACCGCCGCCGCCCGTCGCGCCCTGGCCCGTCCTGCGGACAGCGAGGCCTCCAAGGCCCAGGCGCGGGCCGTCCGCGACGATCGCTTGCCGCTGATCGGCCGGTCGGGGCCGATGCAGGACGTTTATCGCACGGTGGCCCGGCTGGTCGGTGCGGACCTCACCGTGCTCATCACCGGGGAGTCGGGCACCGGCAAGGAGTTGGTGGCCCGCGCGCTGCACGACATGGGCCGCCGGCGGGATGGTAAGTTCGTGGTCATCAACCTGGCCGCCACGCCGCGCGAGCGGGTGGAGAGCGAACTCTTCGGCAAGGATGAGGGCGATCAGGGCAAGCTCGTGGACGCCGACGGCGGCACCCTGTTCCTCGACGAGATCGGGGACATGCCGCTGGATGCCCAGACCCGTCTGCTGCGGGTGATCGATGGGTCGGAGCCGGCGCTCAATCCAAAAACCGGCCGGCGGCCGAACGTGCGGATCATTGCGGCGACGAATCGCGACCTGCGCGCACTCATTCAGCAGGGGTTGTTCCGGGAGGACCTATTCTTCCGCCTGAACGTCGCTCCGCTGCGGATCCCGCCTCTGCGCGACCGAGCCGAGGACATCCCGGACCTGGCGCGGGCCTTCCTGCTGCGCGCCAATCGCGAGGGCCTGCCCGCGAAGACCATCGACGCGGGCGCCCTCGACCGGCTGAAACGCCATGGCTGGCCGGGGAACGTGCGTGAACTCGAGAACCTCGTCCGTCGCGTCTGCGCCCTGTACGGCGAGGACCTGATCACCGCGCGCATCATCGAGAAGGAACTGGCCGACCAGCAGCCCGTGGTGCAAGGCCAGGACGGGCCGGCGACCCTGTCGCAACTGGTGGAACAAAAGCTCGCCGGCTACTTCGCCGACCAGCCCGACGGCATCCCGCCCATCGGCCTCTACGACCGGGTCCTGGAAGACGTCGAGCGCCCGCTTATCCAGCTCACCCTGGCCGCCACGCGGGGCAATCAGGTCCGGGCCGCCGAAATCCTCGGCCTTAACCGCAACACGTTGCGCAAGAAGATCCAGGATCTCGGCGTGGAGATGGCGCGCGGCCGACGCTAGACCGGTCGCCGCCCCACTGTGCAGCTATGCAACATAGCTGTTGATTTCGGAGCACAGGTCCCTAGGCTCGCCAGTTCATGGCGTCCGACGACCCTCCGGCGATCCGGTATCCTGCCCTCGACAGGATCAGGTCCACGCTTCAGTCCCGGCCCGTGCTGGGCATCGGTTACGGTGTCGCGGCCGGGCTGACAGGCCTGGCGATCCTGTTGGCGTCATCGCC